>JAKFYA010000171.1 GCA_021731095.1 Acidobacteriota bacterium
TCCCAACGGCAGCGGTCTGTGCCAAGTACTTCACCGCGACGGTGACGTCGCTGCGGCCCGTCTGCTTCTCCACGTATACGAGCACCTTCCTGATTACGTCCCGCAGTAAAGGATCGTCCAGTGAAGGCTTAGGCCGACCAGGTGTTAAGACCTCTGATGCGTGTCGTCGAACCACCTCGGCCGTTCGATGGTGAATCTCCGCGAACTGGGCTCGCAGTTCTCTCGAATCCTTGAGGCTGGCCCAGAGAGATCGCAAGAGGGAGGCTGAAGCCGCGAGTCCTCCAACGGTGACGATGTAACTGGTGAAGATGTAGATAGCGAATTCGACCTGTCCAGGCCAGGAACGCGTAACTTCACGCGAGAGCTTCGTGATCGTGAAGACAATGCCAGCATAGCCGACAAGGACGGCAACAGCGTTGACCCTTCTGGGAACGTCGCCAAACCACTCTTGTTTGAGGTATTTCCAAGCGTTGCTGTTCGGTGCCATCGCGATCTATTTTGCACACTCTAAGCGAGTACGCCCGCAGAGATCTATGGCGATCCGATGCATTGCAGGACATTCGCCGCCAAGGCGGCTCAATTGGCCAGGACTCGGATTACTTAGGCGGAGGGAGTTACCGGGCTTTGTGGACGAGCCGGCGCCGGCGCGTGACGCACTCTGACGGACGCCATACGCCACGAGCGACTCCGCGGACACGTAATACCGTCGCGATGACTGGCGGCCAGCTTTTGTCCGTGTTGTTTGCCAGACTTGCGGCAGAATCAGCCCTCGCGTGACCGCGCTGCGGGCTCAAGAGGCAGCGCGAGAGGAGGCAGGCCGTGCCGTATGTCGTCAGTACCGAGACGTGGGAGTGCCCGAATCACCACCACTGCGGCGCCTGGGCCGTCATTAGGACCTACAACTGCGGCTGCACCCGCGTGGAGTGGCGCGATCGCGGGCGATACGACCCGTCGCGCTGTGCCCACAATCCGAAGCCGTCATATGGCCCTGACTACCCGGGTTGCGGGCAGGGCGACTGAGTTAGCTCCTTGAGGTCTGTTCGTCCCTCCGTCAGCACATCCACCAACGTTCCATTTGAGGAGTCCTCCGCCGTGCATAAGGTTCTTCCCTTTCACGCCAACATTTCCAACTCTGGCTCCAGCCAGGAGGTGGCCACCGCCGTGGAGCGGTTAATTGAGTCGCAGGCTAGCGACGGCTGGGAGTTCGTGCAGATTCAGGAGCTGACGACGTCCATCGCTGGAAGTTCCGGTTGCTTCGGTCTCGGGGCCACGCCAGGCACCACCGCCTCCATGTCGGTGCTGATCTTCAAGAAGCCGTGACACCGGTCCTGCTCTGGGTGATCGAGTGCTACTGGCGACTCGTCCCTCCGAGCCGAAGACGGACGTGTCTGTTTCGCGTCACCTGCTCCACTTACGTCTACAACACCGCCCGTAGCCGAGGTGCCCTCGCGGGCATCTCGGCGATCGTGCGCCGCTTGCGTCAGTGTCGGCGTGGATTCTCGATCACGTTTGACGGGGAGATGCGTCCATCGCTGCATCTGGCTGATGGCAGCGTGCTTCCTGTTGACGAGGCGTCGGACTCTACGCGAGACCTAGTTCAGAGCGCCGCAGATGCCGTGCAGACCAGCGGTCCGAAGGCAACCGGCTACTTGGCTATGGGCTAGTGCAGCACGAGCGGGCAACGATCTCGTGTCGCCTTGCCACCGGAGAGCCATCCGCGCTATTCGCGTGCGAGTAGCCGACCGCCCGATGTCGGGCAAGGGCCAACTACTGCGGAAGATTCCGCGTTTCCGGCAGCCCGAGCGTCGTCACCGCTCGGACACCTCGTCGATCAGCTCAGAGCGTCAGGACCGGATAGCGCCCAGAACCGCCCGGTGACGTTCTGGGCTGTTTTCTGAGCGCCGCCCTGGTGCTTCCATGTGTCCAGGAGCCCGGAGGCGCCAGGAACGATCCGGGAGCTGCGACGATTTGCCGGGAATGCCACCGGGAGGCGGCAACCGGAGCCGCGACCTCGCCGAGGAGACCGCACGATGCCTAGCCGTGAGCTACCAGCGATGACAGCCCTCGCACGGCGAGAGCCCGCCTTGCTTGCCCGTGGTTCTTTCAATGACGAACGATTAGTGAGCCTCGGCGGTGTCGCCCAGCAGATGCGGTGGTCGCGTTCCGCGCGTGCTGAAGTGTTTCGCGCGCAACGGAATTGAAATCCGGTTCGCGTGTGGCATCTCAGAGCCGTCTCGGTACAGATCGCATAATTTCTCAACGACACACTGCATGTGTTCCTGATGGTGAACGGGCGGGAGCCTCAGGACACCGACGGAGGGCTTCGGCCTCTGCCTCCCCACCGGTGCAGACGAGGTGCAGACTTGCGGTAACATGCGCTCCACTCCGCGTCTTTCTCAAGGCTTGCACGGGTTGCATCCTCGCTCAGCCGCCAGCCCGGATGAGTAGATTGCGGAGAAGCTTTGGCACCTTTTGACCCGAGAAGTGGAGGCTCGCACGTCATGACTCGCCGCGCACACGGGCACATCGCGGTCTTCGCCAGAAACCACTCCGAGTACCTGAAGGAAGCCGTCTCACTTTGTCAGGCTGACGCAAGTCGCCGTGTGACGCTGCGAGCCGCCAATAAGTGGAAGGCCGCCGCAGACGCGGTTTCAGCCGGCTCATCAATACCGATCTACTTCTCAGCTATCGGCAGCGACGGAGTCGTGGAGTATGCGGCCGAGCTGACGGACGTGCAGATTTACCCTTCGCGCGGCGATCAAACTACGGAGGCACTCCTCGCACTTTGCGGCACCTTAACTGTGAGCGAAGGCCTCTGGGAGGGTTCGAAGTCTGGGAAACGCGTCACAACGCTGTTTGCCATCTCGGGATGCCGGCGCTTGGTTCTGCCTGTGCCATTGACGGCTCTGATCAAGATTTCAGACGGCACGCCGATCAGCGCGTCCTATAGCCGCGCCTATGTCTTGGTAGAACCGCTTCCAGTTACCTGATGTGAGATCGGGGCGGCGTCCAGGAGCCCGACTCCTCAGCGACACCGACCATAAGTGCTTGCCGCTTCGTCACGTAGCAGGGCTAGATTGTCCGGCGCACTCAGGTCAGGAGAGAGCCAGATGTTCTTTGTCGGAGAAGTGGTGAAGCCGTCCGGCACGGGCCGCACCGCCACCTGGGAGGGCATGTTCGGCACCGTGGTCCGCATGGAGGGCACCTCGGTGTTCGTCCAGTGGCACGACTGTGCCGTGGAAGACGAGATGACGACGGAGGAGCTGGTCTCGGCGGGCACTGTCCAGCGGCGCGTCCATCACCATGCCCGGGTACTCGGCGGGGCCGATGACGGCCCGATCGTCACGACCTATGGCGAGGATGAGAAGAGCCCTCACTAGACCGCAGGACCCGGGCCCAGGTCTTCACCAACCCGCGTCATACACACGTCATAGGCACGGCGTTCCACGCGTTCTCGGGCGATGGTTCAATGGTGTTCGTTGGTGCTGCCTGTCGCAGCCCACACACCAGAAAGCGAGACGCATCATGCCTGAGTTCCTCTACCGCGAGACAACCCCCGCCCCCACTGGCGCGCCAGACCCGTCTGTCAGCCCCGTGCCTGACCTCTTCGCCCCGCTGCGCACGCTGCGTGACACGTTGCTCCACGAAGCCGCGAAGATCTACATCACGGGCCTCAGCGTGACGCGCATCCTCGATCCTGAGAACACACCAGACTTCGCGGACGACGCCAGTCGTCGTGCCGCCGCGCTGGACCTCGTCGTAGACATGTCAATCCGAGCCGAGAACCTCGCGGACTTCCTCTCCCGCTTCGACGACGTGCTCGGGAAGTGCCCCGTGAGCGTCGGCATTCGCACCCCGACACGCTAGTCCACGCCGCACCCGTCCCCGACCTGCGACGCCGCACGCCCGTGCGCCGTCCGTCGGGGGCTTGTCCCCGCCCGTTGGCAGCCCTGCCACACGGTATCTGGAGCGGTGTCTGGGGAGGGTAATCCTGGAGGGAGTGGAGACCGTGGGGCGCCCTGGGTGCCGGCAGGACTCCGGTCAGTCCTGTAGAGGTCATCAGCCTCAGCCATCCGGCCGCATCCGCCTGTGTGCGCCACGCCACATCATCTCTGCGGACCTGCAACTCTCATCCTGTGAGCCGGCCGCTCAGGCCCGAGCGGCCTCACTTCCACTGCACGCAACGACCGACCTTGACCCTCTACGCGGCGACCTCCCACTGAGCCAGATCCGCACCCACAATAGTGGGCCGCGATGAGCGATCAGATCGCTCATACACGGCTTCACCGACAGTGGACTTGTGCGTACGGGACTTGATTCCGCGTCGGCCACTGGTCAGCGGCGCAAAGGGCAACCAGGTCGCACCAACGTTCTCACAGCAAATCAGCTGCCCTTGACGTGCACGACACCACTCCCCAAGTTGAGTGAAGTCAATATTGGACGCGGGCTGTCGGTACCGATCACCCGCAGCGTTGCAGTACGGGGCATCGACAAACCAACACGCACGCACATCGGGTAGCTCGTGGTACTGCAGATTGGTGATCTGCCAATGTGTCACTTTCGGGATCACGGACAGCAGCTTCTGCTTCGCGCGCGACCACGCTTTCGCAGCGAACGGCGTGACTTTGTTTCGCCGCTCTGGTGCGGCAACGGCCGCATGCGCACGCAGCAGCGACACAAACCCATCTGGCCACGACTGCCCATCGACAATCTCGTCAATCGTGGTGCCCGCTCGCATCTGGTCTGGAAACTCAGCCTCGACGACCTCGGACGCGTGGGGCGACGTCAAGAACTGCCAGATGCTGAACGTCACGGGGTCTAAGTCATTCAGCCGGACGTCTAGGTGTGCGTACCGCAGCGAGTAGCACGCGGATCCAGCGAACGGTTCAATGATCAGCGATGACTGAGGAGCCGCATACAGACGCTACAACTGACCCTTCGACCCATAGTATGGAAACGCATTCGTGCTCATGACTGCTGCTCCATGTACGCGGAAAGAGCCTCGGCAAAGGTACGCGTACTGTTCGACAGGTGCCAGCTCTCAACAAAGAT
>JAKFYA010000197.1 GCA_021731095.1 Acidobacteriota bacterium
AGACATGAGTCCGACGACATGAATGCCGTCGCGCGCGCGACGGCATTGCTGGCGCAGGCGGCAGAATTTATCTAGTCGACATCGATTCAGATGCGTGGTCGACAGTGCTCGGCTGACCAAAGAGACTCACATATTCGGTGTGTTGCGGCTGGACTGAGGCTTGATCACGCGCACGACGTAAGCACACACGCGACAGCGGAACTGGACGAAGGAGTCGTCCCTCTCAACCGCAACAATCATGGTGGCATCGGCGCGGCAGTTCCCACACGCGCCGGTCTTCAGACGATCATGTCTGCGGCGTTCCGAGTGGGATTCGAGCGGCACGGGCGAGTGAGCGTGACCGAAGAGCCTGGACGACGGTGTTCAATTGCGGACAGCAGAACCAAAATAGCGTTCGACGTCCTACGATGTCCTACACGCGTTTCCTGACCAGCGGCGAGGAGCGCACTCAAGGGCGGATATTTCGAGGACAAGGTTGAGCAAGGCAGGTACGGCCCGATCTTTCCCAAGACTCCGGCGTGCTACGGCTTCTCGGTGATTGCGAAAGTGATCCCCGGGCGGGAAGAACACCTGTACAACCATGCCAAGGTCATCGAACAATCAATCGCCGATGATCCGACCACGCTCGCGATACTCCAGGCGCACTACCTGAGATGGGTGATCTTCACCATCAAGGGGGAGAGCTACATGATGTACCAAGGTATCTTCGATACCGATTTCGACAAATACTGCGAAGATGCCTCGCTCCTCTTCGGTAAGACCGGAATCCACTCGGCCTTTGAGGCACTCGAAGGATGGCCAGAGGACTATGCGACCAATCCTGCGTCCATCGTCAAGTTTTTCCGCGAACACCAATGGCCAAGCTTCCTCGAATACAGTGAGCATCCCTATCTGAGCTGTGGAGAAATCAAGAAAGCGCTGAAGCTCAAGGCGGCATTCTCGGGCATGCTCGACGAAATGCAGTAATCGCGGACCTCCAGGAGAAGAAACGGAGTCCGTGGAAGGACATCTCCTGAATCCGCGGGCGCCACTGGTTGACCGCCTGACGGCTGTCCACCCATAATCGGACTGTGTTCCCCCGGCTCTGTCGCGCTTTCCTCGTGCTGGCACTCGCGCCGGGGCTCGTCGGCACAGCCCTCATGCCGATGGAGCACGTGCACAAAGGCGCCGACCATCACCACGCCGTGGCACATCGGCACGTCGAGGCACACGAGCTCGGAACACACCATCACGACGAAATAGAGGGTGCACGCGACGAGGGTCGAGTCGTCTGGCTGAGCGACGCGAGCCTCCACCAGCGGGCCTTCCATCTGTCAATCGACTGGCTCGTCGCCACCCTGACCCCAGACGCGTTGCGCGACTGCCCCGACTGGATCGCAGCTCCGTCCTACGACGCCGCACCACCTCACGGGCCTCCACGCCCGTCGTGCTCGCCTCGCGCCCCGCCGTCCCTCCACGCCTGACCACTCTGACGGGCTCGCCCGTCGTCTGTCTGCATTTCTGTCTTTTTTCTAGAGGTGTTATGCGCGCTGTGGTGCTCTGCATCACGCTGGCGGCACTGCTGCCGTCTGGCGTGGGCGCTCAATCGCTACTGCTGACCGAACCGGAGGCTCTCGCGCGACTCTCCCCCGTCAGTCCGCGGGTCCGTGCGATCCAGGCGGGGATGGACATCGCGCGCGCCGACGTGTTGGCGGCTTCCCGCTGGCCGAATCCTCGCCTCACGTATGACCGCGAATCGGTCGCCGGGGTCACCGAACACATGGCCATGGTGAGCCAGGTCCTTCCCATTTGGGGTCAGCGCGGACTCGAAGTGCACGCGGCGAACGCACTCGTCGACGCGAGTCGTGGGCGCGTAGACGACGCGCTGAGGCGAGCGCGAGCAGACCTGCAGCTCTCCTTTGCACAGCTCGTCTCCGCACAGGTTCGGGAAAGGGAGTTGATCTCGGCGGGAGATCGGCTGCGCGGGTTGGCCGACCTCCTCGCCAAGCGAGAGGCTGCAGGCGATGCGGCCGGATTCGACCGCCTGCGGGCCGAGCGCGAGGTTCTCGACCTCGACGCAGACCGCGCCGCCGCTTCAACGGATCGCGCACGGGCCCAGGGGACGCTTGCGGGATTCTTCGCAGAAGCGGTGGCGCCAGAGACCATCATCGCCGTGGACGCGTCCACCGCCCACCCGCCGTTGCCCACCGTGGCGACGCTCGTCGAACGGGCAGAGTCCGAGCGAGGCGAACTGATCGCCTTGCGGAAGGAGGTCGAGGCGGCGCGGTGGTCGCTGAAGGCCGCTGAGCGACGACGGATCCCCGAACCGGAGATCGTCGCCGGAACAAAGACATCCACGGTTGGGGGCGGCGATACCGGGGGCGTCGTGACGGTCCACGCCACCATCCCGCTATTCGACCGCAGCAAGGCGGAGCGGGCACTTGCGGAAGCGCGGGCCAGTCAGGCCGCTGCGCGCGCCGACGCGTTTCGGGCAACCCTCCACGCTGAAATTACCGGCCTGCGGGCCGCCGTGATTGAACGCCGGGACACCGCCGACCGCTATCGGGCCGCCGCCGTGAACACCGCTTCTCAGATCGAGCACATCGCGCAGGTCAGCTACGACGCGGGCGAGCGCGGCATTCTGGAACTGCTCGACGCCTACCGCACGGGCGCCGCGGCACGCCTGCGGCACGCCGCCCTGGACGCCTCGGTCAGGCAAGCCGAAATCGAACTGGAATTCGCCAGTGGGTGGGAGATGCCGCAATGACTGGACCACGCACACTCATCGTCGCTCTTGGATTGTCCACCGTACTCTCCCCCGCGTGCCGGCCGGTCGCTGAACCGCCGGCGGCCGAACCGCCGTCGCTGAACATCACGAACTGGTCGGACAAGACCGAGCTCTACATGGAGTATCCGCCGCTCGTGGCCGGACACACCGCGCGCTTCGCGGTCCATCTCACGAACCTTGCCGACTTTCAGGCGATGACCGCAGGCCGCCCGCACATCGAGTTCGCACCCGAATCGGGTGGGAGCCCGAGCGTTGTGCCTGGCTCCGACGCCCTGCGGCCAGGGGCCTTCCGCGTTGAAGGAACGATTCCCGCTGCCGGGCGCTACAAGTGGGCGCTGGTGGTCGACGCGCCCGGACTGTCGGACCGCCACGATCTGGGGGCGATCACCGTCTTTGCAGACGAGGCGACGGCCAACGCCGGCGCCGAGACGCAGCAGGGCGACGACCCCTCGGCATTCGCGTACCTGAAGGAACAGCAATGGACCAACGCGTTCAGCACGGGGCTGGTGCAAGACGTCGAACTGCGGTCTGCGCTTCGGGTTCCTGCGTCTCTCGAACCCCTGTCCGGAGGAGAGGCGGTCGTCGCGGCGCCTGCCGCGGGCCGATTCAGTGCAGACGCCCTCATATCGATTGGCGCCACAGTCCGAGCGGGCCAGGCGCTTGGCAGACTCGAGCCGCGGCTCACGGCCGGCGACGACCGTGCCACGCTTGCCGGTGAAGTCGCGGAGGCGCGCGTCGGAGTTGAGGCCGCGCGTGCGGAACAGGCTCGAGCGGAGCGACTGCTGGCGGATCGTGCGGTCCCGGCTCGACGCGTCGAAGAAGGCCGCCGCGCGGTCACCGTCGCCGAGGCACGACTGCAGGCCGCCGAGGCCCGCCTGGCCCAGCGCGACGAAACACTGCGTACGGGTGGCGGTGTGGCGTCGGGCAACGCATTCGTGCTGCAGGCGCCGATCGCGGGACGCGTGGCCGACGTCATGGCAACGCTTGGCGCGTCGTACGACGAAGGCGCACCGCTCTTCCGCATCATCCGCACCGACGAGTTGGAACTCCGGGCGCAGGTGCCAGCGGCTGACGTCCCGATGGCCAGGAACGTCACGGCAATTGCGCTCGAACTCCCCGGACGCGTCGACCCCGTCGAACTCGAGCCGCACCACACCCACGACGCCGGAATGCTGGACCGGGCGACGGGCGCCCTGGCCGTGCAATTTGAAGTCGACAACCCTGGCGGGCAGCTGCTGGTCGGCCAGACGGGGACCGTTCTGCTCTATCAACGGGAGCGAGTCCGTGGACCGGCCGTGCCGAAGGCGGCGGTGTTGTTCGAAGCGGGTCGCCCCTACGTCTTCGTTCAGTCGGGTGGCGAGCGGTTCATCCGGCGATACATCGAGATCGCGACACGGGATGGCGACTGGATTGGCGTGAAGTCGGGGCTGAAGATCGGCGATCGCGTCGTCACGCGCGGAGCGTACGAGGTCCAGTTGGCGTCTGCGGCCAAGGGTTTGCCGGCCGAAGGCCACGTGCATTGAGAGGCATTCTATGAAACGACTGATTCAATGGTCGGTCGAGCACCACTGGATGGTGCTCGCCTTCTCGCTGCTGCTCCTGGCAGGCGGGCTCTGGACGGCGCGCGACATGCCGATCGACGTCTTCCCCGACCTTACCGCGCCCACGGTGACCATCCTGACGGAAGGCCACGGCATGGCCCCCGACGAAATGGAATCGCTGGTCACGTTTCCGATTGAGAGCGCCATCAACGGCGCGTCGAGCGTGCGGCGGGTCCGATCCGCGACAGCGGTGGGCATCGCCGTGGTCTGGGTGGAGTTCGACTGGGGCACCGACATTTTCATGGCTCGCCAGGTGGTCGCTGAAAAACTGTCGCTGGTAGGCGCATCGCTGCCACCCCAGGTGGAGCGCCCGGTCCTGGCGCCCATCTCCTCGATCATGGGCGAGATCTTGTTCTTCGCGATCTCATCGGACAAGGACGATCCGCTGACCCTGCGCACGGTCGCCGACACGGTCGTTCGGCGACGCCTGCTCGCCGTGCCCGGCGTCTCGCAGGTCACGCCCATCGGGGGCGCCGAGCGCCAGTATCAGGTGATCGCACATCCGGACCAGCTGCTGGCCAATCGCGTGTCATTGACAGAACTGCTGACGGCTGTACGCGGAGCCAGTCACAACACGTCCGCGGGCATCTACACGGAGGGGCCGCAGGAGTACGTGCTCCAGACCATCGGACGGGTTCGCAACCCTCAGGAGATTGGCGAGAGCGTCGTCGCCCTCCGTGGC
>JAKFYA010000256.1 GCA_021731095.1 Acidobacteriota bacterium
GAGCGTTAGCCGGACGTGACCATGTACGAGGGTTGGAGCATCTTTCGGTGGGAAACCCCGATCGTCGATGAGGATCGACTGCTGATGGTCTCCCTCGCTGATGTCGATCGGGAGCTCGTGCTGTTGCTTGAGTCAGGTCGCGGTCCTGATCGGCCGCGCTGGCGCGTTCGGTTCCGGCAGTACCCGGCCTACCGCAACATCGACGAGGCGTACCGGACCGATCTCTGGAGCTGGCTCGACAGCTCCGGTCAGCGCCTCGGGTTCACGTTCACAGTCGAGGAGTCGCCGCCTCTCGCCTCTTGGGGCACGGTGTATCTGCATGAGGTGGTGCCAGGAATCCGCCACTTCGTGATCGCGACTGATGACGACGTCGTCGAGGTTCTCTCGGCAGAAGAGCCCGTTTGGGAGGCGGCGAGTCCGGCGGAGGCTGGTGAGCCGCTCCCAGGTAAGGCGAGGCATCTCTACCTCGGTGAGGATGACGTGGAGATCGATCGACTTGTCGACGACGTGAAGCGGCGGCAAGAACCGGGAGACACCGGCTAACATGCCGACGCAGCGGACCGGCCTTCGGCCGGCCGCTGATCGGCAAAGACGTTAGGCGCACTGGATCAGACCCATGGACAACAACGAGATCACACGAATTCGGGACCAGTTTCAGGGAGGCCTCTGGCCCCAGTTTCTGGAACGCGTAGACATCAACGGACTCCGCGGGTGGAAGGGACAGTCTGTCCACTTCAAGTTCCCAGTCGTCGCCATCGTCGGCGAGAACGGTTCCGGCAAAAGCACGGTACTGAAGGTCGCGGCGAGCGCCTACGATCCGAAGGCTAAGGAAAATGCGTACTACCCGTCCGCGTTCTTCCTCGAGACCCACTGGGACAAGATTCAGGGGGTCGATCTCGGCTTCCAGCTTCGCCTTGGAGACGAGGCGCCCACGTTCAGCATCCGCAAGCCAACCGAGCGATGGAGCTTTCCAGACAAGCGCTACACGCGCGAGGTCTTCTGGTTCGACGTCGCGAGAACCCTGCCGCTCGATAGCACTGCAGGGTACGCGAGGGTCGCGCGTCTCGCAGCGGGCGAAATCGCGACGGAGGATCTCAGCGAGGAGTACCGACAGAGGCTTTCGTATGTCCTAGGGCGCTCCTATTCCAACGCTCGCTTCGCCAGGCCGGACGTCAACGAGAAACGTGCAGTTGGGCTCCTCAAGCGAGAATTCGGCGAAATTTCGCAGTTTCATCAAGGCGCCGGCGAGGACACCACGCTGGACCTCATTCAGGCACTGCAACAGGTACCGAAGTACTCGCTTGTAATCATCGATGAAGTTGAGGCGTCGCTGCACCCGCGAGCACAAAGGCGCCTTGTGAAGTTCTTGTTGGAATTCGCTCGGTCAAAGCGGACCCAAGTGATTGTTTCGACACACAGTCCGTACGTCTTGGAGGAACTGCCCCCAGAAGCGCGCGTTCTACTCGTCCCCACCCCAGACGGACCCAGTGTTCTCTACGGCGTCAGCCCCGAGTTCGCACTCACGCGGCTTGACGAGGTGGTCCACCCGGAAGCGTACGTGTACGTGGAGGACCGTACCGCGGAGATCTGGCTCCGCGAGATTCTCGCGCAGCATCCCGACGGCTCGTCGTTGCTTTCACGTATCAGGATCGCCCCTGTCGGGCCCGCGAACGTTGTTCGGATGATGGGCGGACTTGCCGACGGTGGGAAGCTCCCGCACCGCGCGCTCGCCGTCGTCGACGGCGACACCGAGTCGGCACCCGGCTGCATAAGACTTCCAGGGCAACATGCGCCTGAAAAGGTTGTCTTCGGCGACCTGAAGAAGCTCTCGTGGGCTGCCCTGCACGAACGCTTCGGCATCGGTGCGGGCGACCTGCATACATATCTCGACGATGCCATGCTGAATCCAGACTTCCACCGGTGGCCCGTGCTAGTTGGCGATCGCATCGTGAAGAGTTCGGTCAGCGTCTGGGAAATTGTCGCCACTGAGTGGTGTCGGGTTTGCCTCTCCGCCGAGGACCGGAGACGCGTCGGGGACTCTATCCATGGGCTACTTGCGACAGGCGCCTAACATGACGTTGAAGCTGTCGAACGCCTCCCTCCCTTCGGTCGGTCGGACGTTCGCAGCTTAACGTCACGACGTTAGGCGTTGCAAGTAGATCACCGTGTCATCTACCGAACACAGCCTCTACTCGTCATACCGCGAGTCGCTCCTCGAGCATCTCTTCGCTGGCGAGGTCATGCGGCATGTCTGGCTGTCAGGGTTGCGTCGGCTTGAAGTGCTCAAGCCGCAGGTCGATGACGGCGGCTACGACCTCGTGCTTGAGGCTGGAACTGTCGTTCGGCATGTTCAGCTGAAAGCGACGTTCAAAGGGTCGACCATTAAGACCTTCAAGGTCAACCTCGGGCTGGCTGGCAAGCCGAGCGGCTGCATTGTTTGCGTACTGTTCGACCAAGGCACGCTGAATCTTGGCCCCTTCTACTGGTTTGGCGGAGAGCCCGGTCAGAAGCTGCCCGATCTCTCGGAGTTCAAGGTGGCAAAGCACACCAAGGGCAACGCACAGGGGGTGAAGACAGAAAGGCCAAACCTGCGCGTCCTACCACTCTCTGCGTTTCAGCGAGTACCAGACATACCTAGCCTGGCTACTCTGCTCTTTGGCTCGCTTTCGCATGCAGTCGCATGCAACGCCTAACCCTTCGCTCCACCTGACCTTCGCCAGCCGGCTGCGTCGTCTGTCGCCCGCAGGTGAGCTCAATCGCTAGACCGGCGAGGAAGGGCGTTGGCAGAAGCGAGGGCCCATCGTAGACTGAATCCTGTCAGGGAGTCCAAGGAGCCAAGAACATGCGCACCTTTAACGTGATCGTCGAACGCGATCCTGACACAGGCCTATTTGTCGGTTCGGTTCCGGGCTGGCCGGGAGCCCACAGCCGGGGAGAAACCTTCGACGAGCTGGAGAAGAACCTCCGCGAGGTCATCGCGATGCTCCTTGAGGACGGCGATCCGAAGCTGGAGTCGGAGTTCGTTGGTCTTCAGACCGTCCAAGTCGCGTAACCCGTGGGCTCCCTGCCGGTCCTGAAACCCCGCGAAGTCGCCGCGCCGTTGGTTCGACTCGGCTTTCAAAAGGTTCGGCAGCGCTGGTCGCACCGCCAATACCGTCTCACCCTGACGGGCGGGGTGCGACGGTCCCATTTCACTCCGGCCGCGACATCTCACCGAACTTGCTTCGCAAGATCGCCCGGGACATCGGACTCATCGTTGAGGAACAGCTGCAACGTGACTGAAGGCGGCCTAACACGCCGATGCAGCGGGTGGCCTCCGGCCGCCGCTGATCGGCAAGTCGTTGGCTCTGCTGGGAGGGACCTGTGGCCATCAGAACGCTGCTAAACAATACGGACCGAACTGAGCTCCTTGAGCGTTTGCGGCGCGTGCGTCCCGATGCGAAGGCGGGGTGGGGTAGTCTGGACGCTCGGCGAATGCTTTGCCACGCAGCGGACCAGATGCGGGTTGCTCTCGGCGACCTTCCGAGCAAGCCGGTCCACTCCTTGCTTTCACGGACGCTTGTGAAGTTCCTGGTCGTCAACACCGGTATCAAGCCACCCCGGGGAAGGATTCAAACCGCACCCGAGATGCTGATTTCGCAGCCGAAGTCGTGGGACGACGACCTCGGCACCTGCGTGGAACTCGTGGAACGAGTCGGGCGTGGGTCGGCACGTGCGGTTCACCCTACGTTCGGTCGGCTCTCGCCGGAAGAGTGGGGTAGATTGTGCTGGAAGCACCTGGACCATCACCTTGGCCAGTTCGGGGCTTGAAGCGCATCTGTGCGCGATCGGTTGGATGCCGAACACGCGGTTGCAGCGGCCGGCCGCTGCTGCTGATACTGAGCGTTTGACTGGCGCGCGGCACATGCCTTCAGCAGCAACGAAGCCCGATACGAATTGCCCCGATTGTGGGGTGGCAGTGAATGGCGGTCGCGCTGGGTGCCAGAAGCTGTTCGATGAACTCTTGGCCAGACAGTTCGGCGACTACAGGTACTTCCGAGAGCATCGCCTGACAGTGGATGCGTACTCGCTTCAGCATCCCGCCGAGTACATGCGGTCGGCCAGGTCGTACGCAGCGCACCTGACGGGTATCCATGCTGCGCTGGAGAACAATGACACGGCAGCGACGAATCGAGCCGTCCAGCAATGGCTAAGTCGGACAAAGAGTTTGACGCGCCCAGGCCATCCGCCGCCTTTGCAGCGTGGGACACTCACGATCGCGCACGTTCACGAAGCCAGAGATCCTGACGACCACGTTCGCCGCGTGCGGGAATGGGCCAAATCTACGATGGAGGCGTGGCGCCACTTCCACAACCTGGCGAAGCAATGGATCGTCGAGGCCACGCGCAAATCGGCTTTCTAACATCCGTGCACAGCGGACGGCGCTTCGCGCCGCCGCTGATGCTGAGCGTTAGGCCGATACAATTCCACGATCCAGGAGACCACCATGCCCGCCCGCAAGACTGACAAGACTCCCAAGCCCGCGGGCCGGAAACCGGCCAAGCGCGCGGCGGCACAAGGCCAGGTTGCCACGACGCCGCCGAAATCCACGCTGACAGGCAAGGCAAGCCCCGCGAAGGCTGCGCTCGGCGACAAGCCGGTCTTCACCTACATCGCCAGCCTGCCGCAGCCGCAGCGCGGCATCGCGGAAAGCATCGATGCTCTGGCAGCCAAGACGCTTCCCGGACTGCAGCGCTGTGTGAAATGGGGCATGTCGTACTATGGCGTCGGCGACGGCTGGTGCTTTTGTTGCGGCGGCTTCGCCGACCACGTCAAGCTCATGTTCGTGAACGGTGTGAGGCTGACACCGGTACCGCCTGTGACGCCGGTGGCGATGGGCAAGCTTACGCGGGGCGTGGAGCTCAAATTCGTGGATGATCTCGACGAACGCCAGATCGGGGCGTGGATGAAGCAAGTCGCGGCCGTGCCCGGTGTAGGGGGGAAAAAGCGGTAGGTCCGATGATGGATGTCGATCGCATTGGTGCTATGCGGCAGCATCAAACGGCTGT
>JAKFYA010000409.1 GCA_021731095.1 Acidobacteriota bacterium
GGGAAGTCGAAGAAGGAAGCCGAGCAGGACGCCGCGCGGCAGGCGCTGGTGCACCTGGCCTCAGTCGACGCCCCCCCTAGTCAATCTCGATGATGCCCCAGTTCTTGCGTTCGTCAGCTCCCGTCTCGCGTGGGGCGCTGGCGTAGGCCAGCGCGGCCTCCTCGCGCTGCGGGATCCGTTCGGCGGCAAAGCGCTGGACCTCGCGCACCACGTCATCCATCGACGGGGCCGTCGAGTGGCAGTGCAGCCGCACCCACAGGCGGAGCATCGGGTCCACGAAGGCATAGCGCTTCTGCCGGGACTGGATCAGATCGACGTCTTCCAGCCACGACAGGTAATCCTTCGTCGAGCCAGGCGTGCGGTGGAGCCTGTGCGAAATCTCGGTCAGCGTCACGTTCTCCGCGTCGGACAGGATGTCGAGAATCGCCTTCAGGGCTCCGTAGCCGCGGGCACGGTGGAGCCGGAGTTCGTAGCGAAACCGGCACCACTGGTCCAACGCGCCTCCGGACGCCAGCAGCACCGTCAACGCCGCCACCGGATCCGGGGGGCCTTCGAAGTGCGCCATGGTCTCGCCGAGGGCCTGCACGTAGGTCGGCTTGCCATCGGTCAGCGCCTGAACGGTGCGGGCGAGATAGTCGCGGTCCTCTGCTCCCAGCTGCTCGGCGCTGCCGAGCCATGGCGGCAGGGCGTCCACAACGTCGGCCACCATCATGGCCGGCGCCTGCATCACGTCATAGCGGGCTGAACCGTCCCGCAGCAACCGGTGCGCGCGCGCGACATACCGCGATGTCAGGACGAAGCGATTGGCACTGCCGGACAGGGCATCCAGCAGGTCGCGCAGGACGTGGCGAAGGCCAGGAAAGCTCTCGAAGGTCCGGAGTTCGAGCACCTCATCAAGCAGAAACGTGCACGGCGCACCGCCAGGGCCTCGGGCCGAGTCGAAAAAGGCGAGCGTCGCGTCAAAGGCGTCCCTGGCGGAGGTCGGCGTGCGATCCCGGCCGTGCCAGGGGAACGGCGTGGCGGCCGTCAGCGATGCCAGAAAACGCTCTGGCGTGGTCGCGCAGCGCTCGACATCGATGTACTGCACGGTGCCCCGGCCGGCACGCTCACGCAGTCGCGCCAGCAGATGCGTGCGCCCGGAGCCACAGCCACCGAGCACCACGGGGATGCGCGACGGGGATCCCTCGATTGCGCTCTGCACCCTGCGTTCAAATCCCGCCAGCGGCCCCGTCATGCGTCATCCCTCACAGCGCAACCCGGCGCCGCGTTGTTTCGTATTCTGGAAAGGTAAGAAGGTAAGAATCCCGTGCGCATGTTGTCAATCGAATTTCGGAAATCCCTGATCGTTGACATTCCCCATCGCCGAGGGCGGTCGTGAAGGCCCCGGCCCGACGCAATTTCAGGTACGATACAGGCGGATGTCCATGAATCTCGCGGTCCTGGGTTCACAGTGGGGCGACGAAGGCAAGGGGAAGATTGTCGACCTGCTCACGCCGAATTTTTCCACGGTCGCTCGCTATCAGGGTGGCCACAATGCCGGCCACACAGTCTATGTGAACGGCACCAAGTTCGTGCTGCATCTGATCCCGTCCGGCATCCTCCATGCCGGCGTCATCTGCATCATCGGCAATGGCGTCGTCATCGACCCGGAAGCGCTCTTCAAGGAAGTGGACGAGTTGGCGCGCGGTGGGACCGATGTCTCCGGCCGTCTGCTGGTCAGCGACCGTGCACATCTCATCCTGCCATATCACCGCGAACTGGACATGCTGTCCGAAGCGCGACGGGGCGAGCGGAAAATCGGCACGACGTCACGCGGTATCGGCCCGGCCTACGAGGACAAGATTGGCCGTCGGGGTATTCGCCTGACTGACCTGCTTGGCGACCGGGCGGCGCTGGCCGAAGAAGTGCGTGACAACGTCAGCGCGAGAAACCGCATCATCAACGAAACCACACTCGACTGGGAGCCGGTCCTGGACCAGTTGCTGGCCTACGCCGAACGACTGCGCCCGATGGTGGCTGACACCTCGGCTGTGCTGGCTGCGGACTTTGCGGCGGGGAAGCGGGTGCTGTTCGAGGGCGCCCAGGCCACCTTGCTCGATATCGATCACGGCACCTACCCGTTCGTCACCTCTTCCAACGCCTCCGCTGGTGGTATCTGCACGGGTCTGGGCGTGCCACCGAAGGCCATTCACGCGGTGCTCGGCGTGGCGAAGGCCTATACCACGCGCGTGGGTGAGGGACCGATGCCCACCGAATTGCAGGATACGGTCGGCGAAACCCTCCGCGCCAACGGCATGGAGTTCGGTGCCTCGACCGGGCGGCCACGACGGTGTGGCTGGTTCGATGCCGTGGTGGTGCGCTACTCGGCGCGGATCAATGGCCTGGATGGGCTGGCGCTGACCAAGCTGGATGTGCTCGACGGGATGCCGGAAGTGAAGATCTGCACTGGCTACAAGGTGAACGGTCAGGTTCTGCGCGAGTTCCCGGCGGACCTGCGCCTGCTGGCCACCGCCGAACCTGAATACGATGTGATGCCGGGGTGGAGCGCGCCCACCAGGGGTGCGACCACCTTCGCGCAGCTCCCCCTCGAGGCCCAGCGCTATGTGCGTCGCCTGGAAGAGGTCAGCGGTGTGCCCGCGGCGCTGGTGTCGACCGGCTCGGATCGGAACGAAACCATCATCACGCCAGGCTCGATTCTCGAGCGCTGGCTGCCTGCCCAGGCCGACCGGTAGACCGGCCGGCGCCTGACAGGCGCGGCAGACGGTGCTGGGCTGAGACCGTCAGTGTCGTGTTGCGCCTGCGGTTGCGGCAGGTCGATAGACCGTCCGCAGCTTCTGAAGGGCCCCGAACTCAATCTGGCGAATCCGTTCCCGGGTGACCGAGAAATGGGTGCCGATTTCCTCAAGGGTGTGCTCGCGGTCCAGGCCGATGCCGTAGCGAAGCCGGATGACTTCCCGCTCCCGGTCTGTCAGCGGCGCCAACGCTCGCGCCATCTCATCGGGCAGTTCCTGGGCGATGAGCGCCTGCTCCGGCGACAGGCTGGTCGTGTCGGACACGAAGTCTGCCAGTTCGGCGCCACCATCTTCGCCCAGGCGTTCGTCCAGCGACTGCGGCGTGCGCTGCGCCTCCACCAGCAACATCACCTTGGCCACGGGAATCTTCAGGCGCGTAGCCAGCTCGGCGATGGTGGCATCGCGTCCCTCGGCGGTCCGGAACGCCTTGCGCTCCTGCTCGAGCCGGTTGATGGACTCCACGACATGGACCGGCAGCCGCACCGTGCGTCCGGTGTCGGAGATGGCGCGCGTAATCGCCTGCCGGATCCACCAGGTGGCATAGGTCGAGAACTTGAAGCCGCGCCGTACCTGGAATCGGTCGACACCCTTCATCAGCCCCAGATTGCCTTCCTGAATCAGGTCCAGCAGTGGCAAGCCCCGGTTGGCGTAGCGTTTCGCAATGGAGACCACGAGACGAAGGTTGGCTTCCATCAGGGCCGTCTTGCCGGCGTGCACCTCGGCGTCTGCCGCGTCGACTTCGGCGCAGCATTTCAGCAATGCCGCGCGCGTCAGCCCGACCCGCGCCTCACAGGCTTTCAGTTCGGGGCTCCGCGATGCGGCGTGCGCCATCCCGGTGGCCAGCACTCGCAGCTCGGCGACCAGTTCATCAAGGACCGAGGGGCGCAAGGGGAGCTTGGCCAGTGCCGTGAGCAGCCGTGGCTCTGCGGTGGCGATGTCGCTGGCCAGGCGCGCCTTGGCTCGAGCCGCCAGTCCCCGGGTCGTGGCGCTGGCTCGCAGCGCGGACAGTTCGCCCGCCATGCGAGCGACGCGGCGACAGGCGCGGATGGCGGACGCCAGGCGGTCGGCGTCAAGTTCGCCGCCGTCAGGCAGGAGGAACAGTTCCGAGGCGGGCACCGCGCCAGCCTGAACCTGCGCAGCCCGGGTCATCAAGGCATGTACGGCGGCCGGGATGCGGATCAGGGCCTGCAACAGGTGCGCCTGACCCCGCTCGATGCGCTCAGCCAGGGCGACTTCTTCGGGCTTGGTGAGCAACCGGTGCCGCCCGATGTTCCGGAGGTAGATCCGGACCAGGTCAGCGTCGTCGGTTACGGCCGGGGCCCGGTCGCGCGGACTCGGCTCGGCCTCGAACGGGGGGTCGTCAAGCGTGTGGGGATCGCCAAAGGTAAGAGCCATCACCCCTTTGGACGCTGGAGAGGCCTGAATTGTCTCCTCACCCGATATCTTCATCCTTCCCAAGGAGTTGCCGTGGCAAGTCCTTGGGAAGGATGAGGCCGGGAGGCCTAGCGCACGCCGAGCAGCTCGACGTCGAAGATGAGCGTCGCGTTTGGCGGTATCACGCCGCCCGCTCCCGATGACCCATAGGCCAACGCCGACGGAATGACCAGACGGCGCTGGCCTCCCACCTTCATCCCGACCACGCCCTGATCCCACCCGGGAATGACCTGACCGGCACCAAGTCCGAACTCGAAGGGCTCGTGGCCCACCGAGGAATCAAACTGCTTGCCCTTGTCGTCTGGCTTGCCGGTCTCCTGCAACCAACCGGTGTAGTGGACGGTGACCCGTTTGCCAGTGGTGGCTTCCGCGCCCGTGCCCGGGCGGAGATCCGTCTTGGTAAGCAACATGGACTCCGAGCTGCCGCAGGCCGCGGCGGCGAGTAGAAACGTCAGAACGAGACAGGAGACGATGGTGTGGCGCATGAGGCGTCGGCCTTGATTCCAGTGTAGCGCCGAGCCCCTCAGGCCTGGTCGGTGCGACAGCGTTCTGCGACAACCCGCGAAAATATGCTCCGGTGTGCGACACCCAGGGTGTCGGTGAGGCTGTCGTTCGCACGTATAGTAGGGGCCGCCGTCTCAGGCTTCTGCAATAGGTCTCCTGTTCATGCGTTGCACCGTGCTCCTGGTTCTCGTGTCGGCGCTGGTTGTGGCTCCGTCCGTGTCCGCCCAATCCCGACGGCCCGCCCGTCGCACGTCACCGGCCCCTCGGGAGCAGCGCGTGGCGCACGCGGTCCGTGTGCCGAATGGCACCA
>JAKFYA010000168.1 GCA_021731095.1 Acidobacteriota bacterium
CTGCAACACCGAGTAGTCGATGCTTTTCCGGTTCAGGTCCATTGCCGCTGCCTTCTGCGACTCCAGGTCCTGGGCCAGGGTCTTTTCCTCCGACAGCGCCGTCTCGTAGTCGTTCTTGATCGACGCCACGGTCTTGTCGACCTCCGCGTCAATCTGCCGCTGTGTATCCGTGATCAGGCTGGCTGCCCGCTGAATCTCGGGGTGCTTGTCGCCATAGCGTTCAGCCAGACGCGCCTTGTCGCGCTCGAGCTCGCCCAGGCGGTTCTTGAGATTCTGAACAATCGGATTCTGGACAATTGCCGCCAGCGATTCGCGGTCCTGCGTGCCGGCAATCTGGCGGTACAACGCCTCCCGCTGCACACGCTGCGCGCGGGCCCGCGTGGCGGAATCGTTGACCTGATTCAGTCGGGAGACCACGATATTCTGCCGATCCTCGAGCGACAGGGCGTTCTGGTTCTCCCGGTACTCAGCCAGGAGCCGCTCGCTGGCCTGGACGGTGGCAGCCTGCTTGGCCACTTCCGTTTCCAGCCACTGCAGGGTCCGGTCCGTGTTCTGCAGCTTGAATTCGAGGTTCTGGTTGACATATTCCTCAGCCAGCACGTTGATGGCCTTGGCGGCGAACTCGGCATTGGCCGAGGTGAACGACACGTCAACCAGACGGCTCGACCGCACCGGCGCCACGCCAACGCGACCGAGGAACGCATTGATCAGATCGTTCTCTTCGCTGCTCGACACCTCGCCGGTCGCCGGAGGGGGGACGTCAGCGGCCTTCTGCGGCGCCGGCGCCTTCCCGGAGAACGGTGCCGCCGCCTTCGCCTTCAGGCTGTCGAGCAGCATGGTGAGCTTGGTCGGCGTCGGACCTGCCCCGTTGAACTCAGGGACCTGGCCGAGCTTCAGTCGGCGGACGACGCGGCGGGCGAGGTCTCGGCCCTGCAGAATCTTGTACTGGGTCTGGTTGTACAGTTCCGGGTCGGTGTAGGTGACCGGCTCCTTGAAGTCGGCCTGCGCGGTGTGCTCCTCCTCGATGAGGATGCGCGCTTCCGCCTGATACATCGGGATCGTCGTGTAGGTCTGATACATCATGCCCGACACCACCAGCACGAAGACCGCGACGACGACCTTGTAGTACTTGACGACGACGGCCAACCTGTCGAACAGGTGGATATTGCGTTGCGGCCCCCCGCCAGGGCGCGGGCCGGCCGGCGCGCCTGGAAAGGCGCGCGGCGTATCGGCGGGGCGGGGAGTCGGCTCGAACATCGGGCTACTGGCGCGGCGACAGACTGGTGGACTGCTGGGTGACGGTGGCGACGCTGTTTTGTGCGGCGGCGCGCAGCGGATCCTGGACGGTCGCGCTCACGACCGGGCTGAACATGGCTTGTACCGCGACAGACGACGCCACGCGAATGGTGGCCGTCTGCGCCTGGCCCCCCTGGGTGGCGACGGTCTGGCTGGTGCCGATGACGCGGCCATCACGTCCAACCATTTCCACAACGTAGGCGGCGTACTTCAGGTTGAGAAAGCTGAAACGCCCTTCCTTGTCCGCGGTCGCCTCGGCCTCAACCTGACCTGTGCGGATATTGCGCAGGAAGACCTTGGCGTAGGGGACCGGCGTATTCAGCAGCGTGCGGGCCCGCCCGATGATGGCTGCCTGCGAGGGGTCGTCCAGTCGCTGTGCGGCCTGCTCGTCCCTGACGTTGGTGACCATGGCCTGTACCTGCGGTGGCAGGGCCGTGTCGGGGGCCACGGGCTGTCCCTCGGACCCATATCCCACCACGCCCCATGGCGTCGCCGTCGGCGCCATCGTCAGCCGGGAATCCGACGAGAGGTCCCGGGTCGGTGCCAGTGGGCTGTTGCTGCGCCACATCGTGGGCATGGCGCGCACAGGCCGGAACTCCGGCCCACTGGCCAGGCCGATCAGCGTGAGCACGAATACCGACTGCAGCCGAAACTGGGTACGTGTCATGGGAGGTACTCCTCCAAACTGCCAAGCATGGACCGGGCCACTTCAGTTTCCCTCATTAGCGCCACGAGATCCATTAGCCATATCGGCAGAAGTGGGCTCGTTGTCCAGAGTGTCCTATGGAATCGGGCCTTGTCAGGCGGGCCTGGACGCTGGGCCCAGAGCAGGGCGCTAGCGGATGACCTGGGTGAATCCCGTTGTGTTCAGGTCCCTGAACATTGGTGTAAGTGGTGGCAGTAGCGAGGGTTGCAGGAAATCTGTGTCAAATGCATAGCCTCGACTGGGTGGCGAGTACACGTTCGTGCAGCACTTGTAAGTGCCGACTGCCTGGCGATTGAAATAAAAACTGGCCAGGGCGCCCCGGAAATTGAGGGTCTCGCCGCCCCAGTTCTCGAGATATCGCAGGAAATTGTGCACGCCGCCGTCCGTGCCGAAGTCCTGGTCGGCCGCGAACGAAGTCGGCCTGGGGAAGGACTTTCCCTTGCCTGCCAGAACGGCGAAGCGGTACCAGGTGGTGCCTGCATCACGGCCCGCCGGATTGTGGGGCGAGGAGAACGAGTTGTTGTCATTCCAGCTGCTGGACAACAGCGTGACCGCGTCCGCGATCACCGCTGCGGCGATGTGCGGGTTGCCAAAGCCGGCGCTGTTCGCGTTGTAGTGTCCCTGGACATAGACCGGGTTCTCGGACGCGATGGTCAACCCCGGCGCGACGATGTCTCCGAGTGAGCCGTTTGTCAGCTTGAGGGCTCTCCGGAAGAGGATGGCGCGATTGACCTGGGCGATAGCCGGCGCGACCGACGTTGCTGGACGGGCGGCTGCCGTCAGGGGCGCCGTGGCGCCGGCGGGCACATGCGGGGTCTGGCCATACACGTCCACCACGTTGTTGCTGTTGACGTCTTCGCCATCATCGAGCAGCCCGTTCGGTGTTCCAGCGGCATCGGCGGGGTTGACGACATCTTCAAACCCGTACTCTCCGGTTTCCTCATCCGCCGCATTGCGGTTTGAGCGGCGGTCAGAGAAGTAGACGGTGTAGCCGTTCACGCTGCGCGCCGACGGCCCTGATGCGCCAATCTCACCGCGTAGCCACCGGCCCAGATTGCGCACATCGAGTTCCACGTAGTGCATGACACCGCCGAGCGGTACCGTTGTGGTGCCCAGCGCGATGTCGTCGCGGCGATTGCCCTCCCGTGTGTCATACAGCACGTTCGGCCAGTAGTCAGTGGCGTTCAGGCTGCCGGTACCGCACGACTGACCAGCAGGGGCCGGCGCGGCCACGCCGCCGGCCGGCGCATTGCGGAGGCGCTGCAGGCGAAGGATGGCATCGGGCGCTGGCTCTCCGCAGGCAGCGACCGCCAGGTTGCGTCCGGCGACACCAAGGTTGAGCCACTCAAGGGTGACGTCCTGCCAGCTTCGGTCTTCCTGCTGCAACTCAATCTTGATGACCCCGCCCAGCAGCGCCGTGCCCTCCGGCGATCGGAAGTTGGTGGCCACGGCCCGGTTGGCGCCCGTCGCGGGGACGCCAGTGCAACCGGTGAACGACACCAGGGTCTTGCCCGTGCAGCGTGCGCCAGCAACACCGTTGAGCAGGAGTTCACCAGGCATGGCGATGCCCGTGGTGTTTGGGGCAACGGGGATGGTGGCGGCACCGAGTGCGACCGCCGCGCTGGTCACGATGCCGGCAGCGTTGCCTTGCGACGTGGCAAAAGGCGCATGCGTCGCGTCGACGGTGTAGCCCGCAATCGGCGTCGTCGCCAGGTCGTCGAGCGGGAGCGGCGCTGTGCCGGTGAGGCCGGGCAGTCCGTCAAAGTCGGTCACGCGGTCGGATAGCAGGATGCGCACACTGGCCAGTGCGTAGTAGCGCTGGGACAGGATCAGCGGGTTCTCCGCGGCAACGCCGCGGCGGATCAGGTCGACCGGCGTCGCACCGAGTGAGACGAACGGCAGCGACAACTGGCGAGCGCCTGTGCGGCCATTGCGCACGTTGCCGTTGTAGGCGCCCACCGACAGATTCGTCCAGGTGGGTTCGTTCTGTGCACTGCCGAGACTCGTGACCAGGCTGCCTTCAGTCGTGGTCAGCGCCCGGTAGGCTCCAGGCGCTGTAATGGCGCGAACGGTGCCCGTGTAGTTCGTCGAGGTAGCCCATCCGTTGGACAGGTGCGAACGGATCACTTCTCCAACGGCCGTCACGCGGTCGGCCAGTGTCAGCGTGGTGCCATTACCGCTGGCCAGAAACAGGTGACCGTTGGTGTGCACGCGCCCACCAAATCCGAAGTTGGGTCCGGCGAAGAAGCTGAGGTCGGTTTCAGAGAAGACCCCGAACTGGAACACGGGAATGCTGACGGTCTGCAGGGTCCGACGCAGTTCCACTTCCGAGGCGCCATCGGCGCCAGCGCGCGTGCGTGCGACGACGCGCAACGTGTACGGCGTCAGCAGGCCGATGAACCCCTGGAACGGACCTGCTGTGATGCTGCGGTTCTCCGCGACCGGATTATCGGAGCCGTCAACGGCGAAGTCGACACCATAGCCGGTCCCGCCAGCCGGGTCGGCAAAGCTCACACCGTCAAAGACTGGGGGCGTTGTGGCCAGCGCTCGGACCTCATCTCCGGTTGGGGCGAAATTCGACACGAAGAGATTGCCGAGATCGGCGGTGAGCTGCTCGAGTGCGCCATGCGCGCCATAGAACGCCTGGGTCCGGTTCCTGTCAACGGACCGGAGGCGCTGGTCGGTAATCACCATCGTGGTGAACCCGCCCAGCATGGCCAGAGAAAGGGTCAGGAGCAGCAGCACCGTCACCATGGCGATGCCACCGTCCCGGCGTCTGTGAGTCGGCGTGATCGCAGGCATGGGTGCGTGGGGCTGCAGGGGGGGCATGTGGCTACCGATACCGATCGACGAATGCCAGACTCCGCAGGCTGACCTGCGTGGCGACACTGGACCGCAGGACCTGACGACTCCGCCGCCACTCACGATGGGAACGGCCTGCCAGGTAGAGGTTCGCTTTTCGAATCTGGTCGGCTGTATGTGGTGCCTCGGGCGTCGCCACGTTCACAGGGTTGGTCACGCCATCGACCAGGTCG
>JAKFYA010000053.1 GCA_021731095.1 Acidobacteriota bacterium
GGACGAGCAGATTCTTCGGATCCACACGCGTGCCTACCTGTCGGCGCTGCTGGCGACCTCTGGTCAGGCGGTCGCACTGGACCCGGACACCATGACCTCTCCCGCCTCGGTCGACGTGGCCCGGCTGGCGGCCGGCGCCGCCTGCGGAGCGGTGGATGCCCTGGTCGACGGCCGGGCGCGGCGCGCGGTCGCCCTGGTCCGTCCGCCAGGTCACCATGCCGAACCCGACCGGGCCATGGGCTTCTGCCTCCTCAACAACATCGCCATTGCGGCTGCGCATGCCCGGTCGCGGGGGCTGGCGCGGGTCGCCATTGTGGACATCGACGTCCATCACGGGAATGGCACACAGGCGGCGTTCTACGAGGACCCGACCGTGCTCTACGTCTCCACCCATCAGTCGCCGTACTACCCTGGCACCGGTGCCGCTGACGAGGTGGGCCTGGGGGCAGGCACGGGCTTCACCCTGAACCTGCCGATGAAGGCGGGGATCGGGGATGCCGACATGGTCCCGGTGTACGAGCGCGTCATCTGTCCGAGGCTTCGGCAGTTCCAGCCAGACCTGATTCTTGTCTCTGCGGGATTTGACGCGCACGCGCTGGACCCGCTCGGTGGCCTGCAGATGACGACCGCCGGTTTCGCCCGCCTGCTGGACCTGCTGGCGGAGGCGGCTGACGAGTTGTGTGACGGGCGCCTGGTGGCCGTGACGGAAGGTGGCTACCACCTGGCCACACTCGGAGAGAACCTGAGCGGCATGCTGACTCGCTATAATTCCTAAACCTCCATGGAATACAACCCGCAGGAACTCGACCGGAAGTGGCAGCAGCGCTGGGCGGATGCCCGTGCCTTCGAGGTGACAGTCGACCCGTCGAAGCCGAAGTACTACTGCCTAGAGATGTTTGCCTATCCGTCAGGCCATGCCCACGTGGGCCACGTGCGGAACTACATCATCGGCGACGTGATGGCGCGCACGAAGCGGATGCTCGGGTTCAACGTGCTGCACCCGTTCGGGTGGGATGCGTTCGGTCTGCCGGCCGAGAATGCGGCCATCAAGCACGGCATCCACCCGGAGGTCTCGACGCGGGGCAACATCGCGCACATGAAGGGACAGCTCCAGCGGCTCGGCATCAGCTATGCCTGGGAGCGCGAGTTTGCCACCTGTGACGCCGAGTACTACAAGTGGAACCAGTGGCTCTTCATCCGGATGTACGAGAAGGGGCTGGCGTACCGCAAGCGGTCCTCGGTGAACTGGTGTCCGAGCTGCAACACGGTGCTCGCCAACGAGCAGGTGGTGGACGGCGGGTGCTGGCGCTGCAGCAGCGTGGTGTCGCTGCGCGAGCTCGAACAGTGGTCCTTCCGGATCACGGCCTATGCCGACGAGCTGCTCGCCGAAACGGAGCACCTCGGGGAATGGCCCGAGAAGGTGCTCACGATGCAGCGGAACTGGATTGGGCGCTCCGAAGGCGCCCGCGTCCGTTTCGCGCTTGCAGATGACCCGGCCTCGTCCATCGAAGTGTTCACCACGCGCATCGACACCATCTTCGGGTCGAGCTTCGTGATGCTGGCCCCCGAACACCCGCTGGTGGCAACCTTTGCGGACGCCTCGCCTGACCCGGCCGAGTTCCGGCGGCAGGCCCAGTCGTTCCGGATGCAGGACCGGGCCGCACGGCTGAGTGGCGAGATCGAGAAGCAGGGCTTCGACACCGGCAAGCGGGTCATCAACCCGTTCACGGGCCAGGCCGTGCCTGTGTGGGTCGCCAACTTCGTGCTCGGCGAGTACGGCACCGGTGCCGTGATGGCGGTGCCGGCGCACGACCAGCGCGACTTCGAGTTCGCCCGGAAGTACGACCTGCCGGTGCAGGTGGTGGTGACGCCAGACGGGCAGTCTGTGGATGCGGCGACGCTCACCGAGGCGGCTGACGCCTACGGTGTTCTGGTCGAGTCGGGTCCCTACTCCGGGCTGTCGTCGGGGGACGCGCAGAAGCGGATGATTGCCGAGGTCAAGGCGCAAGGCATCGGTGAAGGCACGGTTCAGTTCCGCCTGAAGGACTGGGGCATCTCGCGTCAGCGGTACTGGGGTACACCCATCCCGATGATCTATTGCGAGAAGGACGGCATCGTCCCGGTACCTGACGCCGACCTGCCGGTGCGGCTGCCGCATATCACCGAGTTCACCGGACGCGGCGACTCGCCGCTGGCCCAGGTGCCGGAGTTCGTGAATGTGCCGTGTCCGACGTGCGGTGGCCCCGCGCGTCGCGAGACCGACACGATGGATACCTTCGTCGACTCGTCCTGGTACTTCTACCGCTTCGCCGATCCGACGAACAGCGACCTGCCGTTCGACCCGGAGGCGGTGAAGTACTGGCTGCCGGTGGACTTCTACAGTGGCGGCGTCGAGCACGCCATTCTGCACCTCATCTACTCGCGCTTCTTCGCCCGGGTGTTCCGCGACCTCGGCATGGTGCATCACAACGAGCCGTTCACCCATCTGCTCACGCAGGGCATGGTGCTGAAGGACGGCGCCGTGATGTCCAAGTCGAAGGGAAACGTCGTCGACCCTGACACCATGCTGCAGAAGTACGGGTCCGACGCGCTCCGGCTCTACGTCATGTTCGTGGCGCCGCCCGAGAAGGAGGTCGAGTGGTCGGACAGCGGCCTTGAAGGCAGCTTCCGTTTCCTCGCGCGCGTCTGGCGGCTGGCCGACCACTGGGCCGCGTCGGTGCGCGGTGCCGGCGTCCCGGTTCAGAGCGACCTGACACCCGCCGAGAAAGCGGTGCGCCGCAAGACCCACGACACGATTCGACGGGTGACCGGAGACATCGAGCAGCGCCAGATTTTCAACACCGCCGTGTCGGCCCTGATGGAGCTGGTCAACGAGCTGTATGCCTTCAGCGATGCCAGCGTGACGGGCGCGCCCGTCAGGCGTGCGGAGGACGAGTCCAGCCCGGCGGTGGCAGGCGAGCGACCAGAGACGCAGGCGGTCATGCGCGAGGCGCTGACCTCGCTGGTGCGGCTGCTTGCGCCGTTCGCGCCCCATACCGGCGAAGAGCTGTGGGCGCACCTCGGGGAGCAGGGCGGACTGGCCGCTGCGACATGGCCCCGGTTCGAGGCCGAGGTGGCCAAGGCTGACGAAGTGGAGATTGCCGTGCAGGTCAACGGGAAGGTCCGCAGCCGCCTGGTTGTGCCGGCTGAGACCGCAGAGGCGGAACTGGAACGCCTGGCGCTGGCGGATCCGGCCGTGCAGGTGCACACCGCTGGCAAGACCGTGAAGAAGGTCGTCGTGGCACGCGGTCGCCTGGTGTCCGTGGTGGTGGCGTGAGACTGAGGCGTCGCGTCGAGCCGGTGTCTCGGCGCCGGCTCTGCGGGCTGCTGGTGCTCGGAGGTGCCGGGCTGACGCTGCCCGGATGTGGCTACGCCCTCGCTGGACGCGGGGCCTTCCTGCCAACGGACATTGCCTCGGTCGGCATTCCTGTGCTCCAGAACAGCACCACGTTCTTCGAAGTGGAGCAGGTGCTCTCCGAGAAGATCCGGACCGAGTTCATTGGCCGCGGCAAGTATCGCGTCCAGCCAGAGGCAGGCGGAGCGGACGCCGTGCTGACCGGCCAGATCGTGGCCATCTCGGTGCAGCCGGTCGGCTTCACCGACCAGCAGCTCGCTTCCCGCTATCAGTTCACCGTCACGATGCGCGTGGCCTTTACCGAAGCGCGGACGAGCAAGGTGCTCTGGTCGAACGAGTCCCTGACGTTTCGCGAGGAGTACGAGCTGGCCACGCGGAGCAATGTGGCTATTCAGGGCGCCGCGTTCCTGGACCAGGAGCGCAACGCCTTCGATCGTATTGCCGCCGATGTGGCGCGCACGGTCGTCACCGCCATTCTCGAGGCGTTCTAGCCCGTGCCACGGGTCACCCTCGCCGCGCTTCGTGCCCAGCTTGCCGCAGGGACGCCGGATCGCCTCTACATGCTCACCGGTGAGGATGCCGTCGAGAAGGCGGCGGTGGCTGACGAGTTCGTGTCGCTGGTTGAAGAAGATCTGCGCGCCTTCAATGTCGACCGTCTGCGTGGCGGCGAGGTGACGGTGGACGCCGTGCTCGACTCGGCCAGCCAGTTGCCGATGATGGCGCCCCGGCGGGTCATCGTGGTGTTCGAAGCAGAGAAGTTGCTGGTGCCGAAGCGGGAGAGCAAGGCCTCGGAGGCCGAGCAGGACCGGCTCGTGGCGTGGTTCGCCGTCACCCCGCCGCACGCCGCCGTCATTTTCGTGTGTGGCCAGCTCGACGAGCGCCGGAAGGGCGTGAAGCGGCTGCGCGAGCAGGCCTCCGTGGTGGACTGCGGCACCATCACCACCGACGCGGACGCCGAGCAGTGGGTGAAGGCACGCATGGGGGGGCACGGTCCGGCGTTGGAGCCCGACGCGGTTCGGGCACTCGTGCAGCGGTCCGGCAATGAGATTGGCCGTCTGCGCAGCGGCCTGGAGCGGGTAAAGCTCTACGCGTTGGGCCAGGCCACGGTCACGGCGCAGGATGTCCGGGAGGCGGTGCCAGCGGCGCCGGAGACCGAGGAGAACTTCGGCGTGTCCAACGCCATCGGTGAAGGCGACGCGGCGGCTGCGCTGCGTCAGGTGGGGCTGGCGCTCGATGCCGGGGCTGTGCCGGTCATGGTGATGGGGCAGATCCGGTCGGCAGCCGAGCGGGTCCCCTCGTCGAAGCTGGGGACCGCCATGGAGGCGGTGCTCAGGACAGACCTCGCCCTGAAGGGATACGGCAGCGCCGAACCTCGGGTCCTGCTGGAGCGGTTGGTGGTGGAATTGTGCGGCTTGAGCGGAGGGGCGAGACGAGCCGGCGCGGGCGGCAGGGGCTGGACGCCCGGCTACCGCCCACGACGATAATCTCCGAGCCTACGCTGCGGCGCTAGCGGCGACGACGCGCGCGGCGAGGCGCGACTTGTAGCGGCCGGCGGTGTTGCGGTGGATGATGCCCTTGGTAGCCATCTTGTCCACGAGCGACACGGTCGCACGAACCGCCGTCTGGACGCCGTCG
>JAKFYA010000164.1 GCA_021731095.1 Acidobacteriota bacterium
CTGGAGGACGGCACTTCATTGTCCGTGCGGACACCCTTTGTCCGCACGGACAATGAAGTGCCGTCCTCCAGTGCACGGGGGAACTTCATCAATGCGTCTGGTCTGATTCGGCTGGCCGAGCGACGGACCGTCCGTCTCCGCTACCAGCGACGCGAGATGAATCAGGTGGGATTCCCGGACTTTGTCGACCCCTACTTCTTCAACGCGACGTCACTGCCGTTCACGCACCTCGACCGTGTGTCGGCAAAGTATGAAGCGCAGGCGGTCACGCCCTGGCTGGCGAACCTCTCGCTGACCGGCCACTTCCAGCGGACGGAGCGCCAGTTGCAGAATCTGCTGCCCGTGCAGTTCCCGGCGCCGACGGCGGGTTCATTCTTCCCGATTGCCGTCATGCGGCTGGACATCCTGTCCAAGACGACGCAGAAGGTCGATTCCCCCGGTGTGGACCTCCAGGCCGTGCTGACCCCGGTGAAGAACCACGTGGTGACCACGGGGTTGACGTTCTACCGGGACCGCAGCCGCGACGATCGCGTGACCTCCACCACGACCTCGATGGTGGGGCTGGTCGCGCTGGGCGCGCGCGGTCCGGCGGCGACCGTGTTTCCCTCACCGGTGGTTCTGGGGCCCGCGTCCATCGCCCGTCCCGTTCGAGTGCCGAATGCGAGCCTGCAGGACGTGGCCGTCTTTGCGCAGGACGAGTGGCGCGTGACCTCGCTGGTGTCGGTCATCGCGGGTCTCCGTGGCGACTTTTACAATGTCACGACAGACCCGACTCCCGGGTATGACGTGTCCGCCGTGGTCGCCGGGGCGGTCCCGGCCATCAACCCCGCCACCTTGCCGAATCCGGCCGGTGAGACCATCGCTCGCAAGGCCCTGACCGGCGACGTCGGCGTGGTCATCAATGCCGGTGGGCATGTCAGTCCCTTCGCGCGGTACGGTCGCAGCTACAGGCACCCGAATCTCGAGGAGCTCCTGTACGCCGGCCCGGCCACGGCCGGGAGCATCGCGCCGAACATCACGGTGAAGCCCGAGCAGGGCAACAACGTCGATGCTGGCGCGAAGTTCTCCGTGCCGCACCTGACGGGTGGCGCGTATGTCTTCGTCAACCAGTACAAGGACTTCGTGGTGCAGGACCTCACGACGGCGACCACTCCCGGCGGTCCGCTCGTGCAGGCGACGAACTACGGCGACGTCCGGATTCACGGGCTGGAGTTCTCGGCCGAGTCGCCCCTGGTCACGCACCGCGGCGTGCTGACGCTGAGCACGACCGGCGCGTTCACGCGCGGCACCATCACCAAGGGCATCAATCCGCTGGACGGGTCGGCGCTGGATGGCGCGCCGGCAGACAACATCACGCCGCTCAAGGTGCTGGCGTCGGCGCGGTTCACCGAGCCTGGTGGCCGGTGGTGGGTCGAGTACGGCGTGCGCACGCAGACGGACGTGACCCGGGTCACGCCGACGCTGCTGACCTCACCGTTCCGGATTGCGCAGGACCTGCTGTCGCTCGACGGCTTCACGGTCCAGCGTATCGGAGGAGGGATTCATTTCTCGAAGGGGCGCGACCGGATGAGTCTGAATCTGGCGGTCGAGAACCTGACGAACCGGTACTACCGCGAGCACTTCCAGTTTGCACCGTCGCGCGGGCGCACCTTCACGGTGGGGCTGAACCTCGGGGCGTTCTGAGTCTGACGCCGGCGGCAGCCTTCACCGGGGTGCCGCCGGTCCGTCATCGATCGATGCCGGGCGCCAGCCCGGGTTCCGGTGGCAGGTTCAGCGCGCCCGAGATCCGGGCCAGGGCGCTGTAGATCGCCGCCGTTACCGTCAATTCCACGATCGCCTCCTCCGACAGGTGCAGGGCCAGCGGCGCAAAGACTCCGTCCCGCACGCCGTCCGGTCCCAGCATCGCATCCACGTAGTTCAGGATGACCCGCTGTCGGTCCGAGAAGCGGTCGCTTTCAATCCATCCTGCGAGCTCGTGCTGTTGCCCGGCATCAATGCCGGCCTGCAGGGCGACGTGCTCGTGCTGGGCAAACAGATACGCACTGTCGCACAGCTGGGCCGTGCGCAGGATGGCGAGTTCCCGATCGGCCGCCGTGGTGGCAGGCGCCACCGCGAGGGCCTGGGTCAGGTGGAGAAGCGGCGTCAGCACAGAGGGCGCCTGTGCCAGTGCCCGGTCCAGGTGGGACGGCTCGCCGGCTCGTACGCGAATGCTGTCAAACGCGGCCCGGACGGCCGGGTGCGTGGACAACGGTTGAACCAGCGAGATGCGGCCGTGTATGGGGTCCTGCATGGGGCACCTACTGCAGCGGCGAAAACGAGGCCGGATTCAGCAGCATGTTGCTCTGGCTGACGATGAGCGGCAGCATCTTCTGTCGATAGGGCACCAGGCGCGGATCGGCATTCATGGCGGTGCGGGCCTTCTGACGCACGCCCGCATCCTCATAGGCCCAGAGGTGCACGACCTGATTCAGCACCCCGACCTCGGTGAACCACCAGCCGACCAGTGTCGCGTAATCCTTGATCACCGGATATCCGTCCTGCTCGAAGGCGGCCTGCAGTTCGCCGACCTTGCCGGCGTGGACGGTGTAGGTGCGAAGTTCATAGATCATCGTGTGCCTCGTGTCGTGTTACTTCGGGGTCCATGCCGCGCGCAAGGCGGCGCGGTCGACGCGTTGCCCCCGGAGGTAGACCTCCGAGATGCGCCGCGTGTTCCTGATGTCGTCAAGCGGGTTGGCGTCCAGCACCAGGAGGTCAGCGCGCTGGCCTGGCCGGAGCGTGCCCTGCCCGGGCAGACGAAGGATGGCGGCTGAGGTGGACGTGGCGGCGATGATGGCCTGCGCCGGTGTCATGCCGGCGGTCACCATATCAGCCAGTTCCTGATGCGCTGTCCACCCGACGGACGCGCCGGCGTCGGTGCCAAAGCCAATGGGGACCCCGGCCGCCTGCAACGCCACGAGGTTTCTGGCCTGGATGGCAAACGCCGCCTTCATCGACGCCACGCTGTCAGGCGTCCGGCCTGACTGCTCGACCTTGAGGCGCTGCCATTCCGCCGCGGGCAGGCTGTCTGCCGCCCAGTCCACGTCGACGGGCTCGCCGCTGTCAGGCAGGTTCGGCATCACGAACACGTGGGGCCGCGCCTTGAAGAGGGCCAGCACCTCGGCGTCGACCGCGGTGTCGCGGATGCCATGGGCAAACCCGTCGATGCCGGCTTTCAGGAGCCCCTTGGCGTCGTCCAGCGCGAAGATGTGCGCCACCACGCGCAGGTGATGTCGGTGCGCTTCGTCGATGATGGCGGTGTACAGGGCCGGTGTCAGCTTCCGGGCCGAGCCTCCACGGTCGTCCACCCAGATCTTGATGAGGTCCACTTTCTTCGCCGCCTCTTCCCGGACTGCCGCGCGTGCCTCGGCCTCGGTCGTGACGTTGTGTGGTGTGTCCCGGTTGTGAGCGGCCTGGGGGCCGGAACCTGGCGACGCGATCCCGCGACCGGCCAGCCGGAAGAGCGCCGCGCCAGGCGCCGGCGCGTGGCGCACCTGGAAGCCGGCGTCGCCGGCGTCGGCGCCGAGACTCAGGGTCGCGGAGAGACCGTAGTAGGCATAGCGCGTCAGGTGGTCGAGCAGCGTGGCGCGTGAGTAGTTGGCGGCAGACGTCGCCATCGTGGACACGTTGGTGAAGCCGAGATGGGTATGTCCGTCGATGAGGGCCGGCATCACGGTCTTGCCCGGCAGGGCCACTCGCGTCGCCCGAGCGGGAATCCGGATGCGCGCGGTCGGACCGGCCGCAATGATCCTGTCGCCCCGCATCACGAGCGTGGCGTCCTCGATGAGCGGCGAGCCATCGCCTGGAATCAGGCGCATGCCCGTCAGGGCGGTGACGGACGGGCGCTGGGCGACAGCGGGGGCCTGGAGTGCGCAGCACATGAACGTCACGGCAGCGAGCAGGCGCAGGACAGGTGGCATATGGGCGGATTCTACCAAAGGGTGCGAGGGACGGCCGGCACCGGCAACGCTTTCACACGCGCGAGAAGAGCAGTACGTCCGTGGACACGGTAACCGGGAGGACCGCGAGGCGTTGCACCTGCGAGGCCGCGCCATGGCGCGCGCCACGATAGGTGGCCAGCAGCAGGTCCTGGAGCGGCTGGCCTGTCAGGTCGAACCGGGTCGTGACCGTCGTCCGTTCCACCATCCGGAAAGGGGTGGCATGGTCATCGACGACGGCTTCCCACCGTTCGCGCGTGACCGCCGCGCCCAGCACCGCCTCGCGCAGCTCCTGCAGGTCTGCCGCTGCCGGGAGGCCAATCACAAGATGTCCACCCGGCTTCAGCACCCGGGCGCATTCCTGGGGATTGCGGCGCGCATTCAGTGAGAGCACGAGATCCAGCGCCTCATCTCGCAGTGGCAGTCTGCGATCGGCATTGGCCACCACCCAGGTGACGGTGGGCCAGGTCCGTGCGGCCTGAGTCAGGGCGTGCGTCGACAGGTCGAGACCGATGCCCGTGATGGGGCTCAACTGAGTCAGGGCGCCGAGCAGCTCCCCGGTGCCACACCCGAGCTCCGCCACCGCTCCGCCTGCGACCGGCAGCAGGCGACGGGCCACATCGGCCATCCGCACGACGGCGTCCATGCCCACTCCGCCGGCGAGCAGCCGCGTGCGGGCGGCCGTGGCCGCAGGGGCGTCTCCGGCCGCAGGCGACTTCCGGTCCTGGACCTGCAGCAGGTTGATGTAGCCGCTCCGCGCCATGTCGAAGCTGTGGCCGGCAGGACAGCGCAGCGCGCCCGCCACGCGCTCCAGCGGAGCGCCGCAGGCGCGGACCGGGCATGCGAGCAGAGACGAGGTCACCTCTGGATGGTACCGCAGCGCTCGTCACCTCGGCTGTGGCCCGCAGACAGGCACGAAGAAGTGGCCCGGCGAGGCCATCTCGCTCGCTCTCCACGCAAGTCCCGTCGAGATGGCAAAGAGCACCTCGTCCCTGTCGAACGGCTTCACGACATACGCCACGACC
>JAKFYA010000295.1 GCA_021731095.1 Acidobacteriota bacterium
AACCTGTTCTAGTCGTTTTGTTCGTTTTGATAGCGTTCGGACTTGGGTGTGTAGTCGGCATGGCGCTTGAGTTTGATCGCGAGTCACGCAGGCGCCATGCGGAATGGATGAAGAAGCTGAGCGCATATGACCAAATCTACAAATTCACGGTCGATGAGACTATCCGGACCACGTGGTGGTGACAGAGCCTGACGACGAGGTCACCGTCCTCGCCGAGTGGGCCATAACCGAGCAGCCCAACGGCGACCACGTCGCATCCGACGGCACATCGACCGTCCGCGCCCGCAGCCTGGAGGCCGCCATCGACGCCGCCGTCGAGATTACCGCCTACCGCCAAGAAGCTGACAAGGAGACTGCATGATGCTCGGACTCTACGTGGCTAAGCGCATCGCCGACGAGGCCGACGCCATCACCCGCGAGAAGGACGGTCAGGCGCTGACCGAGCCGGAGGTGTCCACCCTCAAGGCCGACGCCTTCATGCGTGCTGTGGCGCCATACCTCTACGAGAGCACGCCAGGGCCGGGCACCGTCAAGAAATTGGCGTAAACTGAAATTCTGAAATATGCCCCGTGGTGGAGCACGTCCAGGCGCCGGAGCCAAGAAAGGCAGCAAGCACAAGCGCACGCTTGAGCGCGAAGCCGTGCAGCGCGCCTACAACGAGCGCGTCTGGCAGGCTGCTGACCGGCTATTCTCCGCCCAGATGGCCGCGGCGGAAGGCGTGAGCTACCTCCTGCAGTCGATGAATGGCGGTAAGGCGAAGGTGGTAACTGACCCTCGCGTGCTGCAGCGGTATGTGGATGGGGAGCTGACCGAGGCGGACGGGTATGTCTGGCTGCACGTGGAGAAGCCGAACCACGAGGCCGCGGACAAGATGCTCAACCGGGCGCTCGGGAGCCCGCCGAAGGCCATCGAGCTCACCGGCGCTGGGGGCGGGTCGCTGATCCCTGACACGATTCGGATTGTGGTGGTGTCCGAGTGAGCGGCGAGCACACCATCCGGCTCGGCAAGGCCCAGCACGCCATCTTCGCGGCCGAGGACCGCTTCCTTAACATCGAGGGCGCGTTTCGGTCGGCCAAGACGTGGACGTGCCTGATCAAGCTGCGACTGGACGTCGAGCGCCATCCCGGCATCCGCATCGCCATCGCCCGGTGGACGGAAGACGGGTTGCATCAGAAGCTGATCCCCGATTGGCGCAACGTCTGCGCCCTGCTGAACCTACCCGTTGGTAGTTGGAACCCGACCGAGAGCTGCTACGACTACCCGAACGGCAGCCGGGTCTACGGCGTCCATCTGAAGTCGAGCCAGATCGACAACCGCTACAGCAAGGTCCGCGGCCTGACGGTCGCCAAGCTCTACATCGACCAGCTGGAGGAAGTGCCCGAGGACGTCTACGACGAGGCCGCCCTTCGCCTGTCGCAGCCCGGATACCCGCAGCAGATCATTGTCAGCCCGAACCCCGTCCACGACTCGCACTGGATTGCCCGCCGCTGGCCGGTCGAGAATACCCGCCCGCAGCATCGGCTCATCCAGCTCAGCGTGTGGGACAATAAGCACAACCTCTCTCCGGAAACCATCTCGGCGGCCGAGGGGCTGTATCCGATTGGGCACCCGGCACGGCGCACGAAGCTGGAGGGCCGGCGCGGGCTGGATGTCAAGGGCACGCCGGTCTACGCGGGCGCGTTCGTGCGGAGTCGGCACGTGCAGCCGGTGCCGCTAAACCCCGGCCTGCCGCTGCTGGAGAGCTACGACTACGGCTTCCGGCACCCGTGCGTGATATTCGCCCAGGCGGCGCCGTGGGGCGAGTTTCGGCTGCTGGGTGGGGTGATGGGGAGCAATCTGCACCTCGATGCCTTCCTGCCGATCGTGGAGCGGTATCGGGCAAAGTGGTTCGGCCAGGTGTCGCACTTGCAAGCCACCTGCGACCCGGCAGGCGCGGCGAACAACTCGCAGGGGCTGCGCGGCACGCCCATCGCCATGCTGCGGGCGTGGTATCAGGCCCACGGCCAGCACGCAGTGGTCCCGGTCTACCGGACGGACGCGAACATGCCTGAGCGCCGGTGGACGGCCAACCAGCGGCTGGCGACCTACATGCGGCGCATGGGGCCGCAGGGCGTGGAGTGCTTCGCCGTGGACCCGGAGCGCTGGGTGCTGGCGGGCGCGAATGAGGTCGGCGTGCTCGATGAGCGCTTCGATGGGTTCTGTCTCGACGGGCTGGAGGTCGGCTACGTGCTGGAGGACGACTCCCGGCACAGCAGCCGGCTCGGCACCTACACCGTGCCGAAGAAAGACGGCTGGTTCGAGCACGCCCAGAACTGCATCGAGTATCACGTGCAGCAGTCGCTTACGGACCTGCCGACGCACGCCGCAGCCCCGCAGCAGCGGAAGGACCACGAGCGGGCGCTGGTGGCGGCGCGTGAGGCCGCCGAGCGCGAGGCCCTACGGATCGCGCAGCATGATGACGACGACGATCCGTGGTCGGATCAGGCGGACGGGACGGTGGCGCTGCACGTATCGCGTGCGGCGCGGTCACGGGCGGGGTATTGAGAGGGCGACATGAGCATCCAGACGACGAAGACGTTCCCGCCGGCCTATGACGGCACCAACGGCACCACTCGCAAGCCGAAGGGCGGAAAGAAGTGAGGCTGCTCTGGCTGGTGCTGCTGGCCGGCTGTGCGTCGGCACCTCCCCCAGCTGTGCGCCCGGCGAACCCTGATACGGTGGTGATCTTCGAGCATCTGGCGTTGTGCCACGGGGCCACCGTCAGCCCGCGGTGCCAGGCGTCTGTGCGGGCGTTGGAAGGACTGGTCCGATGACAAGGAAGCTCGAAAAGCCGTTTGATACCTCGCGGAAGAAGGCGACCGCAACGGAGTTCGTGGCCTACCTGTGCGACGAGCTGCAAGGCGCAATGGACGCCCGCAGCGAGTTGACAGACGACTACGGACTGATCGACCTCTGGCACGCGCTCTATGAGCAGGCCCCGAGTCACCGCAAGGGGCCGTGGCCGTCCGCCTCCGACCTCGGGAGCTACATCGGCGCCGAGAAGGTGGACGCCACCCGCGCTAGGCTGGTCAAAATCATCGGTAAGGCCGAGCCGCTGTGCGTCGTCGAAGGCCGCGGCATGACCGCGAAGAACGCCCCCTACGTCGAGCTGTTCCACGAGTGGCACCAGCAGCGTGAGGAGAAGCTGCTGCCGACGCTGGTGAAGTGGTGGCACCAGGCCCTCGTCGAGCGCATGGGCGTCCTCGAAACCTACGAGAAGCTGGAGCGCATCACCGAGGTCCGCGAGAAGGACGTGCTGATCGAAGTGGACCCCGAGCGCACCGGCGAGAACGGCGAGCCCGTGCTGGTGTTCGACGCCGACGGTGAGCCGATACCGGTCGTGGGCGACGATGGGCTGTTCGTGGAGGCGCAGCCCGGCGACCCACAGGCGCGGATCAAGGTGCGCGAGACGCAGGTGATTCACCGCGGCCCGCGGCATCGGGTCGTGTCCGGCAAGGACTTTGTGTGGATTCCCGGCCATGCCCGCGACAAGTCGGAGGAGGTGATCGGGTTCTTCAAGCGCTGCTGGCGGACGCGCGCGCAGCTCGAGCGGGCCGTCAAGGAAGGCCGCTACGACAAGGACGCGCTGGAGAAGCTCGGTACCGCGGGCGCGCGTCGGCAGACCAGCACGGAGGACCGTCAGGGCATCAGCGTCCAGCACACCGGCCACCCGGCGACTGAGGAGTTTGAGCTGTGGGATGGGCAGATCCTGCACGACTTCGGCGACGGCCTGCGCTGGCACCTGATCACGCTCGCGCTCGACGACCGCATCGTCCTGAGGGTGAAGGATGACCCGGTCAACCTGTGCAGGTTCTCGCTGCTGGTGCTGTTCCCGAGGATCGACGCGCTCGACGGCTACAGCTTCATCGGCGACAAGCTGTTTACCTTGCTGGAGGAGCACGCCGGCCTGCGGAACATGATCATGGACCGCTCGACGCTGGCGGCCAACGCGCCGATCCTGCGGGCGAGTTCGTCCAACTGGCAGCCTCAGCGGCAGCCGTGGGGGCCAGGGCGGGTGATCACGGTCACCGACAAGGGCGAGATCACGCAGGCGCAGATTCAGGACGTGCCGGGGAGCCTGATCAACCGGGAGAGCATGACCCTGCGGGCGGCCGAGCGCGTGTCTGGCGCGGCAGATATTGTGTCCTCCGGGGTGGAGCCGCAGGGGGCGACCACGGCCACGGAAGTGACGGCATCTGCCGGCTACAGCAACGCGCGGCTGGAGGAGCAGGTCACGCTCGCGCAGGATGCCGTCGAGGGCCTGTATGAGCTTCGGCACCGGATGCTCGTGCGGATGCTGGAGTTCAACGGCCGACAGGAGGTCGACGCCGGCGTCGAGAAGGCGCTCGACGGGCAGAACCTCACGCTGGATGGCGGCGCGATGACGCCCGAGCAGATCAAGGGCGTCTGGCGGTTCAAGCCTCGCGGGTCAATCGAGAGCGCCGACCCTGTGCTGCTGCAGCGGAAGTTCCAACAGCGGTATCAGGATCTCGCCGTGCTGGCGAAGTTCAACCCCGGTGTGGCCCAGAAGCTCCAGAGCCCGGAGCTGACCGACGCGATGCTGCAGGACTGGGCGGATGTCCACAAGCCGAGGGACCGCGAAGCGTTCCTGAAGCCGACGCCGCCACCGCAGCAGGCCGGGCCGTTCGGCGCGGCGCCGCAGCCGGGCATGGACATCGCGGGAATGCTGGGCGGCGGTGGGCCGCCCGTAGCCGGGCCGATGGGCCTCGAAGGGACGGTGCAGTAGATGGACGCGCAGACCGCGGCACTCCGACCGGAAGACGACGACGGGGTGATCATGTCGCCCCGTGATGCCCTGCTCCAGATGGTGGAGGGCGCAGGGTGGCAGCTCCTGCAGGCGCAGGTGCGTAAGGAATGGGGCGCCGGGGCCGTGCTGCAGAAGATGGAGCAGGCCATCCATGGGACG
>JAKFYA010000226.1 GCA_021731095.1 Acidobacteriota bacterium
AGCTGTTACGGGCCATTCAGGAGCTTGCCGTCGAGCGTGTGGGGGCCACCGGCGTCAAGCGCGTCGACATTCGCATCATCGCGGCGACCAATCGGGGCCTTGCGGAGATGGTCGAGCGCCAATTGTTCCGTGCCGACTTGTTCTATCGCTTGAGCGGTGTCGACATCCGGGTGCCGGCACTGCGCGAACGCCGGTCCGATATCCTGGAACTGGCTCGGTATTTTCTGGCGCGTCACCGGGAGACCCGTCGGCTGGGACTGTCGGACATGGCGGAGCTGGCGCTCACCAGCTATCACTGGCCCGGCAACGTTCGTGAGCTCGAGCGCATGATGGAGCGAGCCGTGGCTCTGGCCGTCGGTGATGTCATCGAGCTCGACGATCTGCCGGCGAGAGTCCGCGGCGACTATGCGGAGGTGCTTGTGCCGTCGCTTGGACCGCGGGAGACGCTCCGCCTCTGGGCGGGACGATACGTGCGTCTCATCCTCAACCGTTGCGAGGGGAACAAGCGACGGGCGTCGCGGACACTGGGCATCAGCTACCACACGCTGAACGGCTATCTGCAGGAGGTGAGCGAGTCGGAAGAGCACGGCAGCGACGTGGCCGCTGGCGCCGATGCGGGGCGCGAGTCTGGGCCCGCAGGCCTGCCGGCCTCGGCCGGCAGTTAAGGAGTGCGGTGACGTTCTAGGAGTCTCAGGAGGTCGCCCGGTGGATCCGCAGTGCTTGCAAGGCGCGGGCGGCGTGGTCGGCGAGGTCGCGTGCCGCGTGCCACGCCTCGCGCGCTGCGGCCTCTTGCTGACGCGCGGTTGCGAGCGCCGCTTCGGCGGCGGCCAGCGCCTGCGCGTGGTGTGCTGCCTTGTTGGCGCGCTCCTGTTCGAGCCTCTCGGCCCTGCGTCTGGCGGCGAGGTCGACTCGCCGGGGTGTGCCGCGTTTCTCGGGGGCAAGCCTGGGCGGCGGAGCCGACGAGGCGGCGGCTGTGGCTGGCGGCATCGCCTTCACCGCAACGCCGAGGAGCGCCTCGAATCCGGCCGGTTGCACGACCTCTGTGAACCGGCCGTGCGTCTCTTTCAGCGTCTCCGCCAGCGAGACGTTTTCGAGCATCCGCTGCAGCGCGTCGGCATCGACGTTGAGGCCCGCGCGCGAGGCGAGGACGCCGGCGGCCCGCCCGGCGTCGGTCAGCGCCGTGCGGTGGGCGGCCGTGGCCTCGCGGACCTTCGCGCTCCGTCCTTCGAGCGCCGCAACTTGAGCAGTCCGCAACGCGGCACCGGTCCGGAGCAGTCGTTCATACAGGGTGCGTTCATGCCAGCGCAGCTGATTCACCACCCACGGGAGGGTCGTTGGTTTGGCGAGGGCCTTGATGCGCGTGGCTTCGTCGCCACCAACGGTCTTGGCGAGTGCGGTGCGCGCTTTCACAAACTGCCCAAGCGGCACGGCGTACAAGGCGTCGACCTGCGCGTCGAGGATTGTGCTCACCGCCGCATTATCGGGTATGACCGGCGGCGGTTGACGGGGTGGGCCTCGGATAGTACCGTTGGTGGCTCGCGAACCCGCATCGCTCCCCGATGGAACAACCAACCGATACTCCGCTCAAGAAGACACCCCTGCACGCGCGGCATGTCGCCTCCGGCGCCCGCATGGTGCCATTTGGCGGCTGGGACATGCCAGTCGAGTACTCGGGCATCACCAACGAACACATGGCGGTGCGCGAGCGCGCCGGGATGTTCGATGTCAGCCACATGGGGCAGATCGAGATTGCCGGCAAGGACGCCCTCGCGGCGGTCCAGCGCATCTCCTGCAACGACGCGTCGAAGCTGGCCGTAGGGCAGGCGCAGTACTCGGGGTTGCTCACTCCTCAGGGCACCTTCGTGGACGATCTGCTCGTCTACCGTCTCGCCGCCTCGCATTTCCTGCTCGTCGTCAACGCGTCGCATATTGCGACCGACTATCACTGCATCGCCGAGGGCATCAAGCTGGCGGGCGACGCGGTGGCGGTTGATTCGAGTGCGCGCTATGCGCTCATTGCGGTGCAGGGGCCACGAGCGCTCGAGATCGTGCAGCCGCTCACGGGTGTCGACCTCGGGGCGCTCAAGTACTACTGGTGCGCGCACGGGGAGTTTGCGGGCGTGCGGGGTACGGTCTCACGCACGGGCTATACCGGCGAGGACGGCGTCGAGATTTTTGTCCCTCCGCAACAGGCGGACAAGGTGTGGCTGGCGCTGATGGCGTCTGGAGCGCCGCACGGTCTAATCCCCTGTGGACTCGGCGCGCGTGACACGTTGCGGCTCGAGGCCGGGATGCGGCTTCACGGCAACGACATCGACACGACGACCACGGTCCTCGAGGCCGATCTCGGGTGGATCGTGGGTTGGAAGAAGGACGACTTCATCGGGGCCGAGGCGCTTCGGGCGCAGAAGGCTGCCGGCGTTGGCAGAAAGCTCGTCGGCTTCGAGATGCTGGACCGCGGGATTGCCAGAGGCGGTTACGACATCTACGCAGGCGGGGTGAAGATTGGAGCGGCGACAAGCGGTACGCAGACGCCGTACCTGAAGAAGGCGATTGGTATGGGCTACGTCGATGTCGCCCACGCCACGGTAGGCGCCGAGTTCGACGTCGAGATCCGCGGCCGTCGCGTCAAGGCGCGCGTCGTCGCGATGCCGTTCTACAAGCGCAAGTGACTGTGTGCAGAGCGTCCCTGGTGGGGCGCCGATCAGAGGAGCAGCGATGGCGTATCCGGCTGGGTTGAAATACACCAAGGACCACGAATGGATTGAGCCGGCGGGCGGCCACGGCAAGGTCGGCATCACCGACTACGCGCAACAGCAGCTGGGTGACGTGGTCTATCTCGAACTGCCGGAGGTCGGCACGAGGCTGAAGGCGGGGCAGTCCTTTGGCACCATCGAGTCGGTCAAGGCGGTCTCCGAGCTGTACGCGCCGGTGGCCGGCGAAGTCATTGAGGTCAACACCGCGCTCAAGGACAAACCCGAAGCCATCAACGCCCATCCGCACGAGAACTGGATGATCGTGCTCAGGTTCGCCGATGCGTCTGAAATTGACGCGCTCCTCGACTCGACGCAGTACGACGACCTGGTGAAATGAGCATCTTCGACGCCGAAGCGTTTCAGTCCCGCCACATTGGTCCGAGCCCCGCAGACGCCGAGGCGATGCTTCAGACGATCGGGGCCTCGTCGCTTGAGTCCCTCATCGACGAAGCGATTCCGGCGCGTATCCGACTGCGGAAGGCCCTCGCGCTCCCTGATGGACTTCCCGAGGCTGAGTTTCTTGCCGCATTGAGGCACACGGCCGCCAGGAACCAACTCTTCAAGTCGTATCTGGGCCTCGGCTACTACGACTGCGTGACGCCGAGCGTGATTCTCCGCAACGTCCTCGAGAATCCCGGCTGGTATACGCCGTATACGCCGTATCAGGCCGAGATCGCGCAGGGGCGCCTCGAGGGGCTGCTCAACTTCCAAACGATGGTGAGCGACCTGACCGGGATGCCGGTCGCCAACGCGTCGTTGCTCGACGAGGCGACGGCCGGCGCCGAAGCGATGACGCTGCTGCACCGCGTGCAGACCAAGCGGATCGATCGCGTGGGCGGCACCGCGAAGTTCTTCGTCGCCAGTTCGTGTTTTCCCCAGACGATCGACGTCCTGCAGGCGCGGGCGCAGCCGCTGGGCATCGAACTCATCATTGGTGATCCGGACACGGTCGAGTTCACCGACAAGGTGTTTGGTGCGCTCCTGCAGACACCGGATGAGGCGGGCGTCGTGCACGACTACCGTGCCTGCATTGCGCGCGCGAAGGCGGCCGGAGTCTTTGTCGCTGTCGCCTCAGACCTGCTCAGCCTCACGCTGCTGACGCCTCCCGGTGAATGGGGCGCCGATGTGGTGTGCGGCAATTCGCAGCGCTTCGGCGTGCCGATGGGCTATGGCGGCCCCCACGCCGCCTTCTTTGCGACGCTCGACAGCCATGTGCGTCAAGCGCCCGGTCGCATCATCGGCGTGTCTGTGGATGCGCAGGGGCACACGGCCTACCGCATGTCGCTGCAGACGCGCGAACAGCACATTCGCCGCGAGAAGGCCACGTCCAACATCTGCACCGCCCAGGCGCTGCTCGCCAACATGGCTGGCTTCTATGCCTGCTACCACGGGCCCACAGGGCTGACCGCTATCGCGCGTCGTGTCCGTGCGCACGCCCGGCTGCTCGAACAGCAACTCACCGGGCTCGGATTCACCGAGCACAACCGACAGTACTTCGACACGCTACGCATCGGCGGGGTGGATCCAGAGGCGTTGAAGCGCGTAGCGCTCGCGCACCGGCTCAACTTCCGCTACCGCGACGACGGCACGGTCAACATTGCGTTGGACGAGACCACGACAAGGGCAGACGTTGCGGCGATTGTGGCCGTGTTCGCGGAGGTGGCCGGCCGCAAGGGCACGATGACGCCGCCGGGTCAGGTGGACGTGACGTATCCGGCTGCATTGGCCCGGACGTCGACCTTTCTCACGCATCCGGTGTTCAACGCGCATCACTCCGAATCCGAGATGATGCGCTACATCCGCAGCCTCGAGCGCAAGGACATCGGGCTTGGTGCATCGATGATTCCGCTCGGTTCGTGCACGATGAAGCTGAATGCGGCCTCGGAGATGCTGCCGGTCACCTGGCCGGAATTCTCGAAACCGCACCCGTTCGTGCCGGTCGATCAGATGCAGGGCTATCAGCAGATCTTTGCGGAGCTCGAGCACGCCCTCTGTGAAGTCACGGGTTTTGCGGCGGTCTCGTTGCAGCCGAATTCCGGCGCCCAGGGCGAGTTCGCGGGCCTGATGGTCATTCGCGCCTATCACCTCGATCGTGGCGACGTCGAGCGTGACGTGGTGTTGATTCCAGCATCGGCGCATGGGACCAATCCGGCCAGCGCGGTCATGGCCGGCATGCGCGTGGTGGTCA
>JAKFYA010000013.1 GCA_021731095.1 Acidobacteriota bacterium
CGTATATCCTTTCGGCGCCCTTCCCGCTCCCTGCGGGCACGAGACTTGTGGCAACGGCCTATGGCAGGGCCTCGGCCGGCAGCGATGCCGCTCCGCCATTTACGGTGACCGTCAGCCGCGATACCGCGACTGGCTGCGCCCCCGCTATTCGCTAGCGCCAAGTCCGGTCACCTCGAAGGTGAACGGAAACGTGTGGATCGTGTTCTGGTACCGGAACTGGGTCCACGCGCGATAGCGGCCCGGTCGCGGCATCAGTCCCTCGAACATCACACTCGGGCCTCCGCGCGCCGTCTCCGGATCACCGCCAGGCGGAAGACTTTCAAGTGGATGGGAGTGGACGTACTGAAGCATGTCCTCGCTCACGATCAACATGTGTCCGAACGCACCCAGGTACGCCTGCAGGTCGGTCACCGGCGCGCCCGTGACCGCATGTGTGAGCGTGAAGGTGAGGTGGCTATGCACAGCGGCCAGCATCGGCACCGGGTCATAGCGGATCGTGGCGGTCAACTCACCGATGGTCTTCGACGCTGACACGTCTGGCACCAGGCGGGCGCCGTCGGCCAGCAGGTCGCCGTCGTACCCGACCGTGATAAGCGGTCTCGCGATGAACTGGGACGCCGCGCCCTGCGGTGCGAAGTCAGACAGGACCGTGTACTGGCCCGCCTTCGGGAGGGTGACATCGATCCACCATGACCCGTCACTGCCCTGCTCCGGATGGATGTGCTCGAAGAACGCCATGTCCGAGCTGATGACAAAGAGGTGGTACGCCTTGTCGTGGACCACCTCAAAGTTCGTCACAGCTGCACCGGTGCCAGGATGCAGGACCTTGAAGATGAGTCTGGCCGGTGTTCCCGCGCTCACCAGAGGCGGTTCGGTCCTGAATTCGACCTGGTAGTCCCGCATGTCGAATGGCGTACCCAGCACAAGCGCCATGCTGCACTTGGGACACTGGCCAGGGACACGGGAGGTGATGTCCGGGTGCATCGGACACATGAAGGCGGTTTCGTCGTGGCCGGCGTTCAGCGCGCTCACGGCAATGCGCGATGGCGGCCCTGAGCGCACCGCTGGCGCGCAGGCGGACACGACGACGAGCAGGAGGCTCAGCGTGGCGAGTACCCGTGCGTGGCCTGCAGACGATGCCATGGGGGCACCTCGTATGGCCTCGCCTCCGCGAGGTCGGGACTTGTGACAACGACGCGCCGCGACGACACCAGATGCGAGACTCGTCGACAGCGAGGACGTGCACGGGCAGGTCACGACGACCCCTCCATGCACATCCTGCCCTTCGATACGGTAAGCCGGCCCAGCCACGTGATGTGACTGGGCCGGAGCAGCGATTAGTAGTCTACCTGCACGCCGAACTTGAACATCCGCGCGCCCATGAACTGCTGCGGCTGCAGCCAGGTCGGACCGAACCTGGTGTTCAACAGGGTGACGGCGCTGGCATTCAGCACGTTGTAGAGATCCGCATTGCCCTGCACGCGCGTCTTGCCGAACCTGAAGATCTTGGTCAGGCGAAGATCCAGCTGATTGAGCGACTTCTCAAAGAGCGTGTTCGGCTGGAGCAGGTTCACCGTCGTGGTTCCGGCGGCACCGGCAGCGAGGTTGCGACCCAGCGACGGGGCAATCAGCGCATTGGTTGCGACATAGCTCGCCTGAATCGGAATGCCGGCAATGTGCTGAATGTTCCCGCTCACCTGGAAATTCAACGGCAGCGGGTAGATCGCCGACATCTTGATCTGGTTCTGCGCCTTGAACGGCAGCGTGACCTTGCAGAACCGTGCCTGCTCCGGCGAATCGATCACCGTGCAGTTGTCCTGCACGGTCCGGCCCGTGCTATAGCCACCACGAAGCACGCCACCCCGGCCGAACTTGGCATTGATGGACACGTCGACGCCATTGAACACTTCCGAGCGTTCCCCATAGGTGGACTGCCGCCCGATCACGGTTTCGACCTGACCGAACTTCGCAGGCTTGACGTCATACATGCCGCACAACTGCTTTCCACTCGTCGCACCCAGACGGGCATCGGTGGGAGCCGTGATGCAGTAGGGGTCATAGTCATCAGGCGTCACGCGGAGATTGTCGGTGGCGGTGAAGTTACCGAGCGAGGTCCGGAAGTAGTCGACATTGAACGCGATGCCGGGCCGCAGTTCGTGCTGGAACGACGCGGATCCCTGCCAGGTGTAGCCGCGCACGCCGAAGCCGGAGAGGTAGTCCTTCGCGTAGCGGCTGGTCAGCACAGTCGTGCCGAACAGGGCATTGCTCATCGCCCCGCACTCGCCATTCGCCGTGACCGCCTTCAGGTCACAGTCCGGAACAAAGTTCCCGTTGGCATCGGACCAGGTCCGGTTCGTCGAGCTCTGAATTCTCGACGACGGATGGTTGGCGACGGCGACGTCGGTGCCCTGCAGCTCGACACCCCGGCTCAACGACGCCTTGATGCCGGTCTTGCCGTTGCCGAAGAGGTCGAACGCGGCGCCCACTCTCGGCGACACGTCTTTCCAGTTCGGGACGTCATCGACCCGTGCGTAGGTCTGCGCCGGTCCGAATAGCCCCGCGGGATCGGACCCTTCCGGCGTGTAGGACCTGAAGTAGTCAAACCGGACTCCGAGGTTCAGCGTCAGCCGCTTCATGGACCACTGATCCTGCGCGTAGAGCCCGAGGTTCGGACTGGTCCGCGCGGCGTTCGACAGTGGCACCAGGAACTGCGTCAGCGAGATCGGCACGCCGAACCGCAGGGAGTACTTGATCGGGGGCGGCGAATTGTCGAAGTTCCTGCTGATGCTCTGCTTGTAGGCCTGCACGTCCACGCCCACCTTGAACGCGTGCGAACCGGTCACATAGGACGCGGTGCCTCGCTGGTGGTGGATGATCTCGAACATCTGCACGAAGTCGCCGACGCTCAACACCGAGTTGAACCGCGAGTTGTAGTTCATGTTGGTCGAGAGCTCGATCAGCGGGATGTCCTTGAGCGTCACGCCGTCAATCGGTTCGCCCTGGTGATTGACATGCATGTAGCCTTCGGTCGCAGTGAAGAGCAGGCGATTGGTGGCGGGATACGTCCAGGTGGCCTGGGTCAGGGTGGCCGGCGAGAAGATGATGTCGGCGGTCGACTCAGGCGCATTCCCCGACTGGCCAAGGTGGCACAGGCAGGTGCGCTGGATGTTGTTGAAGAATGTGAACTTGTGCTTCTCTGACGCCTGCCAGGTCAACCGCACGCTGGCCGGGTCGGTCGTGGTGGAGCCTGACCAGCCCGGACGGGTGAGGTCGGGCGTGTAGGCAAAGGTGCCCTGCGTCTTGTTGTAGTACGTGCCGGGGGCCGCGGTCTCAGCCTTCATCCGGTAGTGGCCCGTGCGAAACCAGAGCTTGTCCTTGACGATAGGGCCGCCGAGGCCCGTGGCGGCATCGTAGACGGTCCGGATCTTGGGCGACGTGAGGATTCCACGCTTGGCCAGATCGTCGGAGAGATTGTCGCCCTGGAGGTTGTCGTTGGTGTAGTTCGCCATCAGGTAGTACTTGAAGGAGTTTCCGCCATCCTTCGGGACGATGTTGATCTGGAGACCAAGGCTCTCGGTCTCCGCCGAATTGGCGCCGGTGGTGATGCTCGTCTCCTCAACCGCCGCCGGATTCGAGAACACCTTGCGACCCGAGCCGCCACCCACGTTGAAGGAGCGCAGCGCCGTGCCGTCGTGCACATACTGGGTATCTGCACCGCGGCCGCCATGGATGGAAATCGGTGTCCACTGGATGCCCTGGTTGCCACCGACATCCTGCATGCCGCTGCCGGGAGGTCTGGTGCCGAGCGTGAGCGCGATCAGGCCGGGCACGTCCTTGCCGGCAGGCAGCGCGTCCTGCAGCTCACGCGTGAGCACGAGCTGCTTGCTGGTGTTCTGGACGTCGACCACCGGGCTCGAGCCGCTGACGGTGATGCTTTCCTCGAACGTGCCGAGCTTCATGTCGGCGTTCGCGGTGGCCGTGAAGCCCGTTGTCAGCTCGAGGCCTTCGCGGGTCACGGTGCCGAATCCGGCAAGTGAGAACTTCAAGCTGTAAACGCCTGGACGCAGATTGGTGATCTTGTAGTTGCCCTGATCGTCGGTGACGACGGTTCGCACCTTCTCAATCAGTGCCGGACTCGCTGCCTCGACCGTGACGCCGGGCAGCACGCCCGAGCTGACGTCCCTGACGGTTCCACCGATGGCACCGGTGTTCTGCGACTGGCCATTCGCCAAGCCAGGCAGTACCAGTAGCCCAATCAATACCGCGAGCGCGGCACCCTTCACATGCGTCATCGAAGCTCTCCTCTTCTGAAGTCAACGACTCCTGGCGCCCAGTCGCGGCGACTCAGGCCTAGCCCGACGTGCGAGTACACAGAACGATCCGACGAAGAACACGCGTATCTCGGCCGTGTGGACACACCAGTGGCTGAGAGACGTGGTGGAACCCGGATATGTATCGCGCGACTTGCCGGCGCACGGGCACCGTCTCAGGCTCTTCAGACACCCCGTGCCTCGTTCTGTGGAACGAGGCACGGGGCTATCAGAGGCTGCCGGTGACGCGCGTCACCCATGGGCCACACGCCCTGTCGGACGCGCGGCACTGACGACCGACGGTTACTGATTAGCTGGCGGAAGCGGCTTCTTGGGGTAGAGGTCAGGGGCGCAGTTCCAGTACCAGTTGCCGCCGAGGTACGGGATGTGACTCCGGGGCTCGAAGTTGCAGTGCGAGAGCGGGATCACGGTCGAGGCATCGAGGGTCTGAGCCCCGTTGGCCCCGTTCTGCACGGTGAGCACCTGCACATTGGCGACGACGCGGCGAATGACACCCGGATCCGCCGTGGCGGGAATGGGCGCAAACGTTGCGCGTGTCGACTCGGGCGCTTCGATCGCGGTATCGCCATCAAGGGTGAGCTTGCCCATCGGCGGCCGGTAGACGTAGCTCAC
>JAKFYA010000107.1 GCA_021731095.1 Acidobacteriota bacterium
GACGCACCCCGCGCGAACTGACGAACCTACCAGCGGGGCTCGGTGCGGCGACGCGGACCACCGCGCTCACCACCACGGTCGCCACCACGGCCACCGCCGCCACCGCCAAAGCCACCGCTGCGCGGCTGCTGCGGACGGGCCTCGTTGACGGTCAGGGAGCGACCGCCGAACGGCTTCTCGTTCAACTGCGCAATCGCGCGCTGCGCGTCTTCGTCCGACGCCATTTCCACAAAGCCGAAGCCGCGAGCCCGACCGGTTTCACGGTCGCGCATGACGGTTACGGTTTCGACGGCACCAATCTCACCAAAGAGGGCCTGAAGATCATCTTCGTTGGTCTCGTAGGGGAGATTGCCGACGTACAACTTGCTGCTCATCTAAGACTCCCACATCCCTGGGATGTGCTAATGGAAACAGGCCGCCCGAGCGGAGTGCTCCTGTAACGGGCGCAGAAGGGATGCGGGAGAGACGCTCTCGAATCTAGACTGACGCGGGTGACACGGGCGGGGCAGCTTCCAACCTCCGCCAGTATACACGAGCGTTTCCGGCTATCTGCCCGAGGACGAGAGGTCCAGCGTGAGGTCTGGCATGGGCCGTCCGGCGAAGAGTCGGCGGCACGGACCGGCCATCCAACGGACCCACTGGACCGAGCGGTTCACGCGCGCGCTGTCGGTCGAAATACCGGTGTTGGCGTACATCTGCCGGTAGATCTTCGAGATCAGCACGAACGCCAGCCGCGACTTCAGCGACTTCACCACGTTCGAGCGCTTCCACACGCTGCGGAAGCTGTAGAACTGATCCCAGACGGCCTGCGTCCGCTGACGAATCTCGTCCGGCCCCATCACCGGGTGGGGCGTGTAGACCTTCGGACGGTTCTCCTGGGGAATCAGCCAGTGGCGTGTGATCGGGATGCCGGCCACCTTCTCGGGCTTGAGCGCCATGGACTGTTCCCACTTCTCGAAGTCGATGGTGCCGGGGAACGGCGTCAGCATGACGAACTGGGCGAAGGTGAGGTCCGCCTGTTCGGCGATGGCCAGGGTCGCGTCGAAGGTCGTCGGGCGGTCACTCGGCAAACCGAAGATGAACGACCCGAGGATGTGGATGCCGTGCTCACGGAACTTCTTCAGCCGCTGCACCAGTTCCTGCCCAGCCAGATTGAAGCCCTTGTAGACGTCCTTCAGGCCTTCCGGCGTGACGGCCTCCACGCCGACGAGGGCGCCCATGATGTGGGCCTTCTTCATCGCGTCGAGGAACTCGGTATCTTCCGCCGCTTCCATCGTGATCTGCGTGAACATCACGGTGTCGCTGGGCAGTTTGGCGAGCGCGGCCATCAGGTCGAAGCGTTCCTGACGGATGGCCTGCAGTTCGTGCAGATGAGACTTGTCCGCGCGGCGATCGGCCATCGCCAGATCTTCGAGCGTGACCGGGTAGAAATTGTCGTCGGCCAGGGCGATGAAGCGGAAGCCACGGCGGCGCAGGTCGACAATCTCTTCGACCACCTGCTGCCAGATACGCTGGCGGGGCTTCTGTCCGTCCGTGCGCCAGACCGAACAGAACGAACAGTGCTTCGGGCATCCGCGCAGTGTCTGTACCGAGGCCCACATGTAGCGCCCCTGCGGCAGCAGGTCCCAGCGCGCGGCCAGGAAGTTGTCGCCTTCGACGCGACCACCGAGGTACAGCGGCTCCAGGGCGCCCTTCGTGCAGTCGGCCAGCACCTGTGCCCAGACCGCGTCGCCATCGCCCGAGACCACCGCGTGCGCCCCGCCGATTTCCTTGGCCTCGTTCGGGTAGAGCGTGGCGTGGATGCCGCCGTAGATGACGGTGGCGCCGGCTTCGCGGGCCGCGCGGCCCACTTCGTAACCGCGCATGGCGTTTCCGGTGTGGATGCCGATGCCCACGATGTCGCCCGCCTTGATGGCAGCCGGGTCAAAGGGCTCGAGTGTTTCGTCCACGATCACGGGGTCGCCGTAGCTGCGTGGGGTGGCATTGGCCAGCACATACAGCCAGCGCGGCGTGATCACCGCAATACCGAACGACACGTGGCTGGGATTGATCAGGTAGACGGTCATAGGGCGCGAGTCCAGATCCGGGCGAACGGGGTGTCCCATGTGGACGAGCCGGCGATGACGGGGGTCACCACCAGAAATCCAGTCGAGCTTAGCACACGGTCTGGAGCCCGTTGGCCTCAGTACGTAACAGAGGCGAACCAGCCGGGTTTGTGGCCGATATTCGGCTGGAACGCGAGTGAAAGTGCCTAGTTCCGCTTGATGACGACCAGGCTGATATCGTCCGTCGCCGGCGCGAACGTGGCGATGTCGGCTCTGATGGCCTCGAAGATCTCTCGGGCACTCCGGTGCTTCACCGTCGAGAGCGTGCGCTCGAGGTGCGTGGGGAAGTACGGACGGTCGTCTGTGCCATGTTCCCGCAGCCCATCGGTGTGCAGAAGCAGAATGTCGCCTGCGCCCATCAGCCACCACTCGTTCAGCTCGTAGTGCTCCTTGAAGCCAAGCTGGCTCGTCGTGGTGCTCCGGTCGATCGCCGCCAGCGACGGCATCATGCCGAGAGGAGGGAACGATACGCAGAGGTGCGGGCTGACTTCCATGAACCGGTCCTCGCGCGCAGAGAAGACCGCCGGAAACGGCTGGGCCGCCGACAGGAAGCGGAACCGCGCATCGACCGAGATTTCTCCGTAGATCAGGGAGAGGAACTTGTGCGCGCCTGACGACTGGTAGAAGCGTGTATTCAGATTCTCGAAGAGCCGCTTGGTGATGTGGCCCGACATGTCGAGTTCATACAGCGCCCCGAGCAGGAACGCCTGGTGCAGCATGGCGGCCAGTACGGCATCGGTAATGCGGTGTCCGGCCACGTCGATTACCGCGATGCCCGCCATGTTCTTGCACCGCTCGAGATTGGCGGCGACGTCATGGCGGCCCAGCCTGGTGGCCTGCGCGATGCGGGCCGGCAGGTCGAACCGCTTTGAGAAGTCGAGGTAGATGATGTGGTCACCGCCCACGGAGCCGTTCAGCGGCAGCGAGCCGCCCCAGACGTCAACCCCTTCGACATTCGGGGTATCACCAGGCCTCGGCACGAGGTAGCGGGCAATGTCCTGGAAGTTCTTCAGCTCGCTGGACAGACGCACGAGCTGTTCGGCGTCTGCGGACGTCGGCATGTCGATGGGGCGGTCTCCTGCGGCCATGGTCGCTACGTCCTCATGATCGCACATCAAGGCCGGCCGCCACGCGGGCGCGCAGCCAGATCCAGACCAGGGCCACCCAGAGCAGATTCGAGACGAGGAGGTGCGCCATCTGCAGTACGAGGGGGGCTCGGAAGACCAGATTCACCACGCCCAGTACCACCTGGCCGAGGACGAGCGCCATGGCCCACCGGGTAGGTGTCTGTACGGCTGGCTGGTCTGGCGCATCGCCGCGCACGAGCACGGTGAGGACATAGAGGCTGAGCGCCGCAGCCAGGAGGGGGTGCCAGATGCGGAGACGGATCAGGAAGTGCGAGGTCGGGTCGAAGTCTGCCGCGAAACCATCCCGCAGCGAGGTCGTGGGGAACAGGGTGTCGCCGAGCGCCACGATAGCGCCAGCGGCGCTCACGATCAGCATGCCGACAAGGCCCGCGCTGACCCAGGGTGCCAGTCTGGCCACGACGGCCGCACCAGCGGTGACAGGCCGGGGCCGCGCAGAGAAGACGGCCCAGACATACATCCCCACCAGGACCAGCGTGTTGGCCAGATGCACACCGACATACCCAGCGCGAAGGGCCGAGGCATTGTGTTCAACCAGCCGCAGCAGGACGATGCCGGCCCCCACGCCTGCCTCAATGAGCACGAACACCATCGACCAGACGGTAGCCCGGCGTGCGACGTGCCCGGCGGGATAGGTGCGGAAGGCGGCCGCGACGAGCAGCACAGTCAGGAGCAGGATGACGCCGCTGGTCGTGCGGTGTCCGAACTCGATCAGGGTTTGCAGGGCTGGTGAGGGGGGGACGACCGCGCCATTGCAGAGAGGCCAGTGAGCGCCGCAGCCGGCGCCAGAGCCGGTCGCGCGTACAACCGCACCCCAGACAATGACGGCAATGGCATAGGCCAGGACCGACCAGGCCAGACGCTCGAAGGCACGGGCAGAACGGAACATGGAGAGAGCTTACGACGAACGGAGATTCAGAGATGGTGCGGAAGCGGGGACTCGAACCCCGATGGCCTTGCGGCCACTAGCTCCTGAGGCTAGCGCGTCTGCCAATTCCGCCACTTCCGCATTGAGGAGGCTTGTGTTCGGCAGAGAACATCTGATTCTACATCAGGACGACGCAGAAGATCAGCCCTGAGTGTGGCACCCGCGCAAATAAAGGACGGGGACGCGATGCTGGCCGAGGAGGTCAACACCTTCACGGGCGACACTTGACTATCACCCTATAGCGCTTATAGACTTTCTTCTGTCGTGCTCACGAAGAAATCCAAGTATGGGCTCAAGGCGCTCCTCGCGCTGGCTGGCGATGCCAGTCGGGCACCCGTGCTCGTGAGCGACCTCGCCGAGCGGGAAGGCCTGCCGAAGAAGTTCCTGGAAGCCATCCTGCTGGATCTCAAGCGACACGGGCTGGTCGAAAGCAAGAAGGGACGTGGCGGCGGCTATTTCCTCCGGCGTCCCCCGGACGAGATCACGTTTGGCACCGTCATTCGCCTGCTCGACGGGCCGCTCGCAGCCATCGGTTGCGTCAGTCAGACGGCCTATACCCCCTGCTCGGATTGCCTCGACGAAGCGACCTGCGGTGTGCGGATCGCCATGAAAGACGTGCGCGACGCCACGGCGCAGATTCTCGATCACACGTCCCTCTCGGACATCAACGGCGAAGTCCGCCGGCGCACCGCGCGCCCGGCGACGCGTGCGGCCAAGCCGCGCGCGGCCGTCCGTCGCGCTCCCCGCGCTGCGGTGTCCCGA
>JAKFYA010000087.1 GCA_021731095.1 Acidobacteriota bacterium
GCTTCACGGGTTTGCCGCAGATGTGCGGCAGAAGCCCGGGCAGCTTGAATACCGGTTCGACGTGCAGAGCAATGGCAGCATCGTCAAGGCCTACTACTCCGGTATCGTGCCCGACACCTTCAAGAACGGGTCCGAGGTCGTCCTGAAGGGGACCCTTGGTGCGGACGGCTTCCATGTATCGCCTGACGGCGTCATGGCAAAATGCCCCTCGAAGTACGACGCGAAAACGGTCAATTCCGCCACCAAATCCGGGGCCGATTCAGGAACCGAATAGGCGGCTTGCGCGCCGGTGGGATGTGCCCACGGTGCCGCCCACCGCATCTTACCGAAGGGACCCCGCATGGCTTCTCTCGGCTCTTTTCTGCTGCTTGCAGCGTTTGTCATCTGCGCCTACGCCGCGGCCGCCTCAGTCGCCGGTGCCCGTCGCCGGTCGCATGCGCTGGTTGAAAGCGGCGTAGGCGCCTTCTACCTGATGTCAGCCGTCATGACGGTGGCGTCGGGCATCATCGTCTACGCCTTCGTCACCGGCGACTACTCCATCCGCTACGTCCATCACTATTCGGACTCGGTTCAGCCGCTCTTCTACCGGCTCACGTCCTATTGGGGCGGGCTGGACGGCTCGATCATGTTCTGGGTGTTCATGCTGGGGCTGTTCGGCAGCGCCGCCATCTACATGAACCGCGAGCGCCACCGCGAACTCATCCCGTATGTGGTGGCCGTCATCTCCGTCGTGGAGATGTTCTTCCTGTTCCTCACGGTCATCCACAACAACCCGTTCTCGACCTATCTGACCGAAGCCCCCGTTGACGGCAAGGGGCTCAACCCGCTCCTCCAGAACTTCTACATGGCGATTCACCCGCCAACGATGTATCTGGGCTTTGTCGGCCTGACCATCCCGTACGCGTTCGGCATGGCGGCGCTCATCACGGGCTACCTTGACGACTCGTGGCTGCGTGCCGTGCGTCGCTGGACCATGATTTCCTGGTTCTGCCTGACCTTCGGCCTCACGCTCGGGATGATCTGGGCCTACGAGGAACTGGGGTGGGGCGGCTTCTGGGGCTGGGACCCTGTGGAAAACGCCGGTGCGCTGCCGTGGTTCACGGCCACGGCCTTCCTGCACTCGGTCATGGTCCAGGAGCGTCGCGGGATGCTGCGGGCCTGGAATGTCACGCTCGTCATCCTGACGTTCTTCCTCACCATCTTCGGCACGTTCATGACCCGGTCCGGCGTGGTGCAGTCGGTGCATGCGTTCGGCGAAGACAAGGAACTCACCCGGCTCTTCGCCATCTTCATGGTGGCGATTGTCACCTTCAGCTTCGGCTGGGTCATCTACCGGCTGCCGCTGCTGCAGGCCCGCAACCAGTTCGACTCGTGGATTTCCCGCGAGGCGGCCTTCCTGGCGAACAACTGGATTCTGGTCTTCTCGGCCTTCTTCATCCTGTTCGCCACGATGTTCCCGACTATCGCCGAGGCGATCAACGGCGAGCGCCTCACGGTCGGCCCGCCGTTCTTCAACAAGTGGCTGGTGCCGATTGGGCTGATCCTGCTGGCACTCACTGGCGTGGGCCCCCTGTTGGCCTGGCGCAAGTCGACGCTGCTGAATCTGCGCAACCAGTTCCTCTGGCCGCTGGCGACCGGCGCCGTCGTGGGCGGCGGCGTGGTCGCGCTGGGCGTCCGAGTGTGGGCGTCAGGAATCTGCTTCGCGCTCTGCGGCTTTGTGTTCGGCACCATCGCCCAGGAACTCTGGCGCGGGGCGCGTGTGCGTCAGAAGAACACCGGCACAGACGTCTTCACGGCCTTTGTGGGGCTTGTGGGGAGAAACAAGCGGCGCTATGGCGGGTATGTCGTGCACGTCGGCATCGTGCTGATGTTCCTCGGCTTCGCCGGCTCCGGTTTCACGCAGGAAGAGACGGCGCTGCTGAAGCCCGGCCAGCAGGTGCAGGTCGGCTCCTACACGGTCCGCATGGACAAGCTGTCGGTGACCGACGACGGGCAGAAGCAGATGACCACCACGCACCTCACCATCTTCCAGGATGGCAAGGAACTGGTGAAGATGTATCCGGCGCGCTGGGCGTTCCGGAAGCATGAGGGCGAGCCCACCACGGAGGTGGCGATTCACCGGTCCTTCGCCGAGGATCTGTATCTGGTGCAGCCGGCGGCCGATGTGGCCACACAGACCTCAAGCATCCACATCGTGGTGAACCCGCTGGTGAACTGGATCTGGCTGGGCTTCGGCGTGCTGGCCATCGGCACCGGCGTGGCGCTGCTGCCCGAGACCGTCTATGCCTTTGCCACGGTGAATGCGCCGGCAGGTGCGGCCACGTCGCTGATGGTGCTGTTTGCCCTCCTGGCGACGCCGGGAACGCTCCGGGCACAGCACACGATCGAGGTGGGCAAGACCGTCTCGATTCAGGAGCGGAGCCCGGTCGAACGTGAAGTCGGTCGGGCCATCGTCTGCATGTGCGGCACCTGTGGCCGGCAACTGGTGGGCGAGTGCACCTGTGGCACAGCCGCCAGCATGCGCACCGAGATTGCCGGCCTGGTGAAACAGGGGAAAACGAAGCAACAGATTCTCGACTACTACGTCGAGAAGTACGGCAGCCAGGAGCCTCTGGCGGCTCCCATCGACGAGGGGTTCAATCGCCTGGCGTGGATGTTCCCCTATCTGGCTGGTGGGGCAGGACTGGTCGGCATTGTGCTGTTTGCCCGTCGCTGGTCCCATCCGGCCGAGGCCATGCCCGCTGCGGCGGGCGATGCCGGCACCGAATCCGAACTGAATGCGCGCCTCGACGATGAGCTCAGAAACCTCGACTGATTCACAGGCCCTCCAGCCCTGGCAGTTCTTTGTTCTGGTGGGGCTGCTGGCCGCTACCGCCCTTGTCTATCTGCAGGTCTTTGTCTGGCACAAAGACCGTCCCGCAGCCATTCTGCTCAGCCTGACGGCCGCGGCGACCTCGCTGGCCGGGCTGGCGATGTACCGGACGTTCCGCCCGTTCACGGGCACCCTTGAGCAGACCACTCCGGACATGCTGGGTGGGCGGACGCGTGCCGGTCTGGAGCGCGAGAAGGTGCTGGTCCTGCGCTCGATCAAGGACCTGGAGTTCGACCGCGCCATGGGCAAGGTGTCCGAAAAGGACTTTGCCGAGATGAGCACGCGCCTTCGCCTGCGCGCCACCGGCCTCATGCGCCAGCTCGATGTTCGAACGGGCTACCGCGAGGCCATCGAGCGCGAGGTGGAGCGACGCGTCGGCGCGCTGCCTGCAACCGAACAGGCCTGCCCGGCCTGTCGGATGACGAATGATGTCGATGCCCGGTTCTGCAAGAGCTGCGGCGCCAGGATGGAGGCGGCGTGACGCGCGGCACGACGCAGAGACGTGGCGCGTGGTTCATCATGGCCCTGCTCGCGGTGGCCCTGCTGGGCGAGTCGGGCATGCGTCCGGCTGTGGCCCAGATCAACATGCCCGATCCGTCCATGATTGCCGGACGTGCCTTGCCGGCGCCCGAGCTGCCGGATGGGACGGTGTCGGTACGCGTGGTGCGCGAGGCCATGGGCAACAACATCACGGGGCAGCAGGTGTCCGTGACGGCCGGTGGCACGACGAAAGGTGGCACCACGGATGAGCAGGGTCGTGCCCAGCTCACAGGGTTCCCGGCATCGGCTGAAGGCACCGCGACAACGACGGTCGATGGCGAAACACTCGTGTCCCAGCCCTTTGCAGTGCCGGCCAAGGGCGGCATCCGCATCATTCTCATTTCGGGACTGCAGGCGGTGGCCGAGCGCAAGGCGAAAGAGCAGGCCGCCGAGGCCGCCGCTCCTGCGGTGAAGGGGAGCGTGACCATTGGCGGGGACTCGCGCATCATGCTCGAGTTCGCGGACGATTCCCTGCGGGTCTTCTACATCCTCTACATCGTCAACACGGCGCGCGCCAAGGTGGACGTCGGCGGTCCGCTCATCCTGGACCTGCCAACCGAAGCCCAGAGCGCCGCCGTGCTCGAAGGCTCGGCGCCGGTGGCGACAGCGCGAGGGAGCCGCATCATCATCACCGGGCCGTTCCCGCCAGGGGTGACCCCGGTGCAGATTGCCTACGGCATGCCGCACAGCAGCGCAAACCTGACCATCGAGCAGACGTTCCCGGCGGCGATGGATCAACTGCTGGTGCTGACGCAGAAGGTCGGGGGGCTCCAGGTGGCGTCTCCGCAGTTCACCGAGCATGACGAGGGCACGGCGCAGAATGGCATCGCCTATCTGATCGGCGGAGGGCGTGGCCTGCCTGCCGGGGGGACTCTCACCCTCAATCTCACCGGCCTGCCCGTGCATTCGATCATTCCGCGGAATGTGGCGATTGGGCTGGTCATCGTGATTCTGCTGGCCGGTGCCTGGTTTTCGTATACGGGCGAAGCCGGTGGGGCACAGAAGCGACTGGCGGAACGGCGTGACTCCCTGCTCGGCGAACTGGTGAAGGTCGAGGAACAGCGGCGGGCGGGCAAGCTCGATGGCGCCAAGTACGCTGCACGTCGCCAGCGGTTGATGACGGATCTCGAGCGCGTCTACGGGGAGCTGGACGGTCAGCCGGGCGGCACGGGAGGCGGCGAGGCCGCCGCGTGATCGAATTCGACGCGCTCTCGGTTGAGGATCTCTCACGTCATTTCGGCCGCCGTCGTGCGCTGTCCCATGTGACGTTTCGCGCCGAGGCCGGTTCGATTCTCGGTTTGCTGGGGCCGAATGGCGCCGGCAAGTCGACGCTGCTGGCGATTCTGGCCACGCTGCTGCAGCCCACGTCAGGCCTGGTACGCTACGGCAGTCTGGCGGTCAGTGGCGGGACCGACGGAGGCGCCGGCACCGCGACGCGGAACCCGGCGCTCAGAGCCCGCATTGGCATGCTGGGCCACGACCTGTTCC
>JAKFYA010000258.1 GCA_021731095.1 Acidobacteriota bacterium
TCCCGATCTACGAGGCGCTCCTGAAGCAGGACGGCGTCCCCATGCCGGACCATCAGACCCACCGGGATCTGCGCGCGGCGACCGTCGAACAGGCGATGCAGATCAACGTGCCCGTGGCGCTTCTCGAGGACTCAGTCGCTGATGCCGCAAAGAAGCTCGACGATATCGGGGCGCGAGTGCTTCCGGTGGTCGATAGCTCCGGTTCCCTCCACGGGATCGTCGGGCGGCAGGAACTGACGGCGATCGGCGGCGCGACGCTCAGCGGTCGGATGCGGACGCACGTGATCACGGTGTTTCCCGACCAATCGCTGGATCTCGCCTTGTTGAAGCTGGGACGACATTCCGTGCGGCAGGCTCCCGTCATTAGCCGGCTGGCATCACGCCAGGTCATGGGAATGTTGTCGCTGGAAGACATCTCGGCGGCGCTGGCGCGACACGAGGTCAGATCAGGATTCTAGCGTGCCGCTGGTCTTTTGGGGGTCGCGGCAACGTCGCGCCCATAGCGTGACTTGTCGGCACCGCGACGGCGACGGTGTCAACGAGGGAGTGGCAAACGTAATACCATGATCGTGGCGACTCACCAGATCTCCCCAATTCGAAGGAGTGACAACGATGCCTGTGTTGGCGCTCTTTACCGGCAAACTCACCAAAGCGCAGTACGACCTTCTTCGGCATGAAGTCGATTGGGAAAACAAGCATCCGGCCGGCGGTATTTTTCACGCAGCGAGCTTCGATGATGACGGACATGTGCACGTCGCGGACGTCTGGGCATCTGCCGAAGACCTGAATGCGTTCGCCCAGGGGCACCTCATGCCAGCGTTCGCACCGCCGTCGGTCACTGTCTATCCTACGCATAAGGTGCTGGCCTACAGCGCCATCGGAAAGTTTCAAGTCTGACCGCACAAGCCGCTGTGGCCGGTCTTCTCTTGACTGTGCTGAGCAGGGGCTCAGTCACGAAGAAAGAGCACACTCAGCACCACGAAGAGCGGCAACACGATGGAGCAGCTATAGAGCATGAAGCCCCCGAACGAGGGCATTTTCACGCCACGGTGCTCGGCGATTGCGCGGACCATGAAGTTGGGACCGTTGCCCAGGTACGAGTTCGCTCCCATCATGACCGCGCCGAGACTGATGCCGGCCAACACCTGGTGGGACACGCCCACGACGTCGTTCACCATCGACTGGCTCTGTGCCAGCGTCAGAAACGTGAGGTAGGTGGGCGTATTGTCGAGAAACGTCGAGAGCAGACCGGTCGCCCAGAAGTATTGCCAAGGGCGTTCCAGCGTCAGCACGTCGCCATGCGCTCTGAGCAGCGCGAGCGCCGGGAGCATCGTCACAAAGATGCCGGCAAACACGACCACGACTTCCATGATGGGATGCAGGGAAAATCGGTTCGCATGATACAAGTGCGCCGACGTCGTCTGCCACGAGGCCAAGACAATGAGGGCGGTCGCGATCTCGCGCCACGGCGAGGGCAAGAGCACGGTCGCCACCACGACGGCCACCAGCAGCGCGAGGTTATGTCCACCCCCAATGTGCAACGGCTTGATCGTCGCGCGATCGAGGCGAATCCGCTCGGGCGGCTCTCGACGGTGCACGATCGTGTCCCACACGAAGTAGATCGCCAACAGACAGCCGTTCATGAACAGCCATGCGGGCCACAGCCGAAACGTCCAGGTAAACGGCACGCCACGCAGGTACCCGATGAAGAGCGGCGGATCGCCGAGCGCGGTCAAACACCCACCGGCGTTCGACACTACGAAGATGAAGAAGACAAGGGTGTGCACGATGTAGCGCCGCTCCTTGTTCGTACTGAGGAGCGGACGAATCAGCAGCATCGAGGCGCCTGTGGTGCCGATGGCGGATGCCAGCAACGCCCCGAGGCCGAGAAAGGTCAGATTGGTCAACGGCGTCGCCTCGAGATCACCTTCGAGCAGGACCCCACCGGCGACGAAAAACAATCCGCCAATCAGCACCACAAACGAGACGTATTCGATGGCGGCGTGTTCGACCGCTCTGGGATCGCGCAGCAGGTACAACACCAGCACCGGCGCACCCAAGACGATGGACACGAACAGCTTGCGCAGGTTCGATTCCCACCACGGCGCCGCAAACAGCGGAATCAGCGCCAGACACAAGAGCAGGCAGGCAAACGGCACGATCCAGACAGTCGAGGGGACGAACGACGCGGGTTCCATTCGGCGATCAGTCTAGCCGACCCATCATGACCACGAGGCCTCGACGACGTGAATCGACCGGTCCCTTTCAAGAGTTCTTCAACACCGAAGCGGCCGCTGGCGCGATCCTGGTCGCGTGTGCGTGTCTGCCGCTGATCGTCGCGAACTCGCCATGGTCCGAGGACTACCGCCAGCTCTGGGCCACACCGATCGCCGTGGTGATCGGTGGACACGACCTCTCGTTGACGCTGCACCAATGGATTAACGACGGCCTGATGGCCATCTTCTTCCTGCTCGTTGGACTCGAGATCAAGCGCGCGAGGTGGTCGCCGGTGAACTGGCATCGCCACGGCAAGCGGCGCTGCCGATCGCAGGTGCCGTGGGGGGGCATGCTCATTCCCGCAGCCATCTATGCGCTCACCATTGATGACGCGGCCGCTCGTGGATGGGCCATTCCGATGGCGACCGACATCGCATTCACACTGGGAGTAATGGCGCTGGTTGCGCCAGGCGCGCCCGCGGGTCTCAAGATCTTCCTCGCCGCACTGGCGATCGTCGACGACATGGGCGCGGTGCTGGTGATCGCCGTGTTCTACACCTCATCGATTGCCTGGGGCGCGATAGGTGCGGCCGCAGCGGTCACCGGTGTCCTCGTGGCGCGGAACCTCTCGGGTGTCAGACACCTGGCTCCCTATCGGTTGCTCGGTGTGTTGCCGCCGCGGCGTCGAGCCGCCGAGCGCTATTATCAGACCAAAACAGACGTGGGACTGAATGTGGGCTAGACGCCAATATTGGGCGCCTAAATACCACTAAACAAAGATGTTGCTGATTTTTGTGGCGGAGAGGGCGGGATTCGCACCCCTTCTTACTGTTGAAACCAAATAACTTAAGGCATTTCCGCTTCCTCACGATCCCGCGGGATCCTCCGAAAAAGCATGGGTAGAGACACGTATTGAGCACGCGGATGCCATATACGAGCGTATATGGCATACTGGTCCGCGGAGGTGTCTCATGCCCCGTACCGCCAAGGTCTTCATGACCAACCGCAGCCAGGCCGTGCGGCTGCCCAAGGAGTTCCAATTCAGCACCGACGAAGTGTTCATCCGCAAAGAGGGCGAGGAGGTGATCCTGTCACCCCGGCCAACGGATTGGGGACCGTACCTCGACACTGGTCCGGCGGCGTCCGACGCGTTCATGGAGAACGTCGAGGATCTGCCCGTGCAGGAGCGCGAGCCCTGATGGCCCGCTACATGCTCGACACCGACACCTGCTCCTACATCATGAAGCGTTCGAGCCAGATGGTGTTGACCCGATTGCAGGCGGTTCCCCTGACGGACGTCTGCATTTCGGTCATCACCAAGTCGGAACTGCTCTACGGTGTTGAAGTGTCGCCGGGCCGAACGCAGGACGCAACAGCCCTGAGGGCCTTCCTTCCCCACGTCGAGGTTCTCGAGTATCCCGACGCCGCCGCGATCCACTATGCCCAGATACGTGCAGATCTGAAGAACCAAGGGGAAATGATCGGCGCCAACGATCTCTTCATTGCCGCCCACGCACGCAGTCTCGGGCACAAGCTAGTCACGAACAACACCGCCGAGTTCGGCCGCGTGAAAGGGCTGACGGTCGAGAACTGGACGCTTCCCCGTCGTCGTTCTCGTTCGACAATCGACGAGTAGCCAGCCGCCGGCGACCGGTCTCACGTTATGCGACACAAGCGAATCGACCCCGAACCCGCGAGCCGGGCTGGCAGCCTCCCAACCGGCTGCCGCAATCGAGGGGATGAGGCCGTTCACGGTCACGCAGGGGCGGTATCTCGCGTTCATCCTCAAGAAGGTGGGGTTCAGGAACGCAGGAACGGTAGACTTGTTCCGTTGGAAAAGAGGGATCAAATGACGCGTCGCGCATACAGGCTGGCCCTGCTATTCGGAATCGCCTTCGCGGCCCTAACGACGCCGTGGATGCAGGCGGCACCCGTCTCGATCCAGGAGCCGAACACGACGACGCGAACCGTCGCGGCGATCAGCGGACGAGTGGATCGCATCGACCGCTCGATGCGGTCGCTGACGGTGCGCACGAGCGAGGGCGTCCAACAGACGATCTACGTCGGACCAGAGCTCAAGCTGTACAACGAGCTGAAGACGGGCGACACAGTGACCGTCCGCGTCGTCGAGTCTGTCGTCGTGGCGACGCAACCCAACGCCAGGCCCACGGCCGTCATCGATTCGACGGCCGCCGCCAAGAAAGACAGTCAGACGAGCGATGTGATGCAACAGCTCAAGGCGGTTGTCACCGTCGAGAGCCTCGACGCGGCGACCCAGACGATCATCTTCAAGACCGGCGACAATCGGCGCGTGATCCGCCCTGTTGCCGACGGACATCTCCTCGAAGGGCTGAAGGCTGGAGACGTCATCGAGGTCACCTACACTCGGGAGCGCGCGATCGAACTCCAGCGAGAGCCTTAGCAGTCTCAAGTCCGTGCCTCCCTTGATGTGAATGCCATCCGGGTTTCACGTTGGGCACCCTCGCACGGGCTTTGCCAGGACGCAGATAACAACGTCTGTAGAGTTAATGACTTAGGGTTTCGGTGCCGGCGGCACCGTCGTCTGGGCCGAAAGGTTCGGATGGAGGGACGTCGCGACGCGGGCGCCCGTCACGCCGGACACGCGATTCAACATCGGCACGGCGGTGTCCGCGGTCACTGCCGCCGT
>JAKFYA010000111.1 GCA_021731095.1 Acidobacteriota bacterium
GCCCGGTCCCTCGATGGTGATGGCTGTCCGCGAAATCTCCAGCACGCGGGACTCCGGACGAGACGCGATGCTCCCCTCCTTGAGCCGGTTCTCGATGTCTGGACGCACCCAGTATTTGATCGAATCGCCCAGCGTCGCGTGGCGGTGCACCAGCGTCACGTGGGCGCCAGCCCGGTAGAGCTCAAGTGCAGCCTCCGCCGCGGAGTTCTTGCCCCCAACCACCACGACGCGCTTCCGGTAGAAGGGATGCGGCTCGGAGTAGTAATGGGCCACGTGCGGCAGGTCTTCGCCGGGAATGCCCAGCAGGTTGGGCATGTCGTAGTAGCCGATGGCCAGCACGACCGCACGCGCCTCCCAGACCCGGGTTGTTCCGCCTGTGCCCGCCGTGGTCACGACAAACGTGCCATCGGCCTCGCGCTCGATCTCGGTGACCCGCTCGCCGAACGTTACCTGAAGCCCGTAGGTGTCCACCACCCGCCGGTAGTACCGGAGCGCCTCGAGTCGGGTGGGCTTCTCGTAGGGGGTGGTGAGTGGAAGGCCGCCGATTTCGAGCAGCTCAGGGGTCGTGAAGAACCCCATGTGCACGGGAAAGTGAAAGATGGAATTGACCAGCGCCCCCTTCTCAAGAAGGGCATAGTGCATGCGCTGCCGGGAGGCAGCAATGGCAGTGGCCAGTCCGGAAGGGCCGGCGCCCACAATGAGAACGTCACGAACCATAGGTAACGTTCTACCAGAAGCGGGCGCCGGCGTCACACTCGGGAAGGGGCTTCCCGGGCGCGTGGCTACTTCTTGGCGCCTGCGCCGTCGGTCGCGAACATGCCCGGACCGATGTCCAGATTCGCCTTGGCCTTGTCGCCTTCCGGAGTCACCGTCAGCCGGGTCGGGAGCGTCATGCCGGCTGCCTCGATGGTGAAATCGAGCGCCAGGCCTGCGCCGGCCTTGTCGATCTTGGTCACCGGGCCCGCGCCGAACTCGCCGGATTCAATCTTGGCCGCCACCTTGCCGCCGTCGTCAGACAGGGTCACGGTGAACTCGATGGGACCCATCGGACCATCGAACTTGAGCTGCCACGCGCCGAGCGCCGCCTTGGCATCGGCCGAGGGCACCTGGGCGGAGGCCAGCACGGGGAGGAGCAGAAGCAGGAACGCCGCGGCGAGCCTGGACACCAGTTTCATGGACATCTCCTTGAAGAGGGAAAACACACCTAGCGGTAAGACGGTATCACTGCACGGGAGGTTCCCGGTTGCCCGTGGCGTCTGGCAGCGCCTGCCCGCCACTCCACCCCGCGGAGGTGCCCGATGACCCCGCCTTTTGGCCACACCAGTGAAGTCCGGGCCGATTTGCCGAATGTCCCCGTAATATGGTCGGGATTTTACCTGTCTGTGGCCCGCCCCGGGCCGCTCGGGGCTCGCAGAAGAGGAGTTCAGACGCATGCATGCGCCGATCAAGTACGTCGAAAAGGGTTTGTCGGTTGTCGCCAATGGTGTGTGGCACGTGTTCAACACGGCCAACAAGATCAAGCAGAACCCGGCGTTTACCCCGGCCTGGTCGGACAAGCCGCTCCTGAAGTCTCACCAGAAGACCAAGCCGCCGCTCGGCTGGCCGCGCGAGACGGATTCGCTCTGCCCGATTTGCGTGCGCGAAGCCCGTCAGGCCATCGTGGACGGGAAGCAGGACGTGTCCATCCTCCTGAATGAGAAAGTCGGCGAAATCAAGGCGACCATTCTCGAACGGGATGGCAAGATCCTGATGGTCAAGGACTGCCCGCAGCACGGCCACTTCGAAGACGTGATGGCCATCGACACGGCCTTCTTCAAGCACCTGGAAGAAGTGTTCCCGGGCCGGGACATCCGCGCCCACAACGACGCCAAGCTCCACAACCACGGCAGTTCGACGATTCTGCACGGCCGCGGCTCGGTGCTGACCATCGACCTCACGAACCGCTGCAACATGATGTGCGACCCGTGCTTCATGGATGCCAACCAGGTCGGGTTCGTGCACGAACTCACCTGGGAAGACATCAAGACGGTGCTGGACAACGCCATCTCCATCAAGCCGAAGCGGCAGATGTCCGTGCAGTTCTCCGGCGGTGAGCCCACGATGTCCCCGTACTTCCTGGACGCCGTGCGCTACGCCCGCAAGGTTGGCTACAGCAGCGTTCAGGCCGCGACCAACGGCATCGAGTTCGCCAAGAGCGCCGAGTTCGCTCGGCAGGCGGCAGAAGCCGGCCTCCGATACGCCTATCTCCAGTTCGACGGCATCGGGAACGCCGCCAACTCGCACCGCCGCGTTGGCAACCTGTTCGATGTGAAGCTGCGGGCAATCGAGAACCTGCATGGCGCAGGCGTCGATATCGTGCCTGTCATCACCATCGTCAACGGCCTCAATAACGAACAGGTCGGGCGCGTGATCGAGTTCGCCCTCGACAACCCGAAGCGCATCAACTTCCTGTCGTTCCAGCCGGTGTCGTTCACGGGCCGCGACGAGGAAATCACGCCGGAACGCCGGGCCGCGCAGCGCTACACGCTGTCCCATCTCGCGCATGACGTGAAGAACCAGACCGGTCTCGGGGAACCGACTCGCGACTGGTTCCCGATCTCGTTCATGGGGACCTTCACCGACTGGGCGGATGTGGTGCACGGACCCGACACCCCGTGGGGCAATCTGACCTGTGGCTGCCACCCGAACTGCGGCGTCGGGATGGCTCTGATGATTGACAAGGAAACCAAGGAGGCCGTCCCGGTGACCGCCTTCCTCAAGGCCGAACGCCTGGCGAAAGATGTCACGGCCGTCAACGATGCGGCCCGCGGCAAGTTCCTGTCGATTGCCGGCATGTCGCTCGCGCTGCTTCGCAATTACGACCCCTTCAAGGCGCCGACGCATTTCCGCCTGATGGACCTGCTGAAGAAGTTCGACAAGACCTTCGGTGCGACCGGCAAGGACTACGGCTCCGTCGAAGGCGACCGCACGATGGAGGACATCCAGAAGCGTCGAGCGGACCGCTGGAACTTCCTCTTCATCGCGGGCATGTGGTTCCAGGACCTCTTCAACTACGACTTCCGCCGTACCGAGATGTGCATCATCCCGTATGCCACGCAGCAGGGTGAGATCTCCTTCTGCGCCTACAACACGGGCATCGGCTGGCGGAACATCATTGAGAAGATGCACATGACGGCCTCGCTCACCAAGTGGTACGAAGAGCATGGCCGCCACGAGATCTGGGCGGGCAACAAGTCTGTTCCAATGGCTGACAAGAGCCACTCGCTCGTGCTGAATGCCGAAGCCGTCGCCGCTGGTGCGCAGACCGACCTGGACGATCTCGGCATTGCGAAGAACGCCCGCGACGAGAAACTGGCAGCTCGCAAGAAAGCGACGTTGACACCGGAGGAACTCCGCCATCACCAGGAAATGGAGGCCCTCTACCGGAAGGAAGTGCTCAAGGAGCAGCCCACCCTGCAGATTCAGGGACTCGGTGGCCGCCCGAAGGCAAAGGCCCCGGTTCAGCCGGTCGCACACGACAAGACGGTCTAGCCAGATCGAAGCGTTGCACGAGAGGAAGGGCCGACGCCACGCGTCGGCCCTTTTTCTTTTCGGCCTCCCTTTTCCACGTAAGATAAATCCGTGCAGCTTGCAGACCGAACGATCGTCGTGTCCGGAGGGGCCTCCGGACTGGGCGGAGCCACGGCGGAAATGGTGGTGGCGGCCGGCGGGAACGCCGTCATCCTTGATATCAACGCAGACGCCGGCGCCGCGCTGGCTGGCAGACTCGGCCCACGGGCCCACTGGATTCGCACCGACATCACCGACGGAGACGCGGTCGAGGCTGCTGTCGACTCGGCGCGCAACCATTTCGGAGCCATCCATGGCCTGGTATGCACGGCGGGCATAGCCGTAGCTGAACGGGTGCTTGGCCGTGACGGCACCCAGCCGCTGGCCCATTTTGCCCGTTCCATCCAGATCAACCTCATCGGCACCTTCAACGTCGTGAGAGTCGCGGCCGCAGCCATGGCGACCAACGAGCCACTCAGCTCAGGAGAACGTGGGGTCGTGGTGATGACCGCCTCCGTTGCCGCTTTCGATGGGCAGGTTGGCCAAGCCGCCTATGCCGCCTCGAAAGGGGGCGTGGTCGGCATGACCCTGCCACTCGCACGCGAGTTTGCCCGTGTGGGCGTCAGGGTCATGACCATTGCACCAGGCACCTTCGACACCCCGCTGTTGGCCGCACTTCCGGATGCCGCACGCGCGTCGCTGGCGCAGCAGGTGCCATTTCCGTCACGACTCGGCAGACCTGCGGAATTTGCGTCGCTGGTGCGCCACATCTTCGAGAATGAAATGCTCAATGGTGAGGTCATTCGCCTGGATGGTGCCATCCGGATGGCGCCCAGGTAGGACAAGGGGGTCCGCATGATGCTTGTCCTGTCCGCGTCGCTGGCTGGCGTCATGCACGTGCTTTCTGGCCCCGACCACATGGCTGCCGTCACACCGTTGGCCCTTGAGCAGGGAAAACGGAGTTGGCTATCCGGCTGGACCTGGGGTCTTGGTCACTCGTCGGGCGTCGTGCTCGTTGCCTTGCTGGCCGTTGTGTTTCGGGATCTCCTGCCCCCAGTGGAGCTCATTTCCACCTGGGGCGAACGTGTTGTCGGTATCGCCCTGATCAGTATTGGCTTCTGGGCGATCGGGCGCGCCTTTAAGCTGACGACGGCCCCCCATTCGCACCCTGGACTGTCGCACAGTCACGTCCTGATCCAGAGGGGGCCCGCCTCGCTTCGACGTCTCGGACACGCGCATACGGCGTTCCTGATGGGCATCCTGCACGGCGTCGCCGGCACCTCGCACTTCCTGGGCGTGCTTCCCGCACTGGCCCTTCCGACAATCAGCGCC
>JAKFYA010000028.1 GCA_021731095.1 Acidobacteriota bacterium
TAGGCCGCGATGTCCCAGTTCCAGCGCATCCCGGCCGACTGACTGGCCCTGGAGCGCCAGCCAACCTCGGCGACTGTTCCCGTCATCGGGTCGAGCGTCGCATTGCCGCCGCGCACGTCATCGATGATCTGGAACGTCGTCGGCGCTTCGAACAGGCGGCTGAGATTGCCGTACACCTCGCCGGCGTCGCTCAGAGAGGCAATGATGCCGGCGCGTGGATTCACGGCCGAGTACCGATTGTTGGGGTTGGTCACGGCACCGGTGGTCGCGTTCGCCACGCGCACGTCGCGCGCCGCGCTGACGACCTGCGCACCAAGCACGGCGGTCCAGCGAGCGGAGGCACGCCAGCGGTCGACAACGAACAGTTCCGTACTGTCGGCGCTGCTGTCGTAATACTCACTGATGCCATTCGGGCGTCCTCCAAGGTTGCGGTAGTTGCCCCCAGTGACGGACCCTTTACCGACATTGAGGCCCGCGAGCAGATCGTGGCTCCCGAGGCGCCGGTCGTAGCGCACCATCGCGCCCAGGTCGCGATGATCGGTGTCCACGAGCAGGCTGAACACCTCCACCGGGGCATCCGGTCCTGGTCCGTCGAAATCCACGACGATCTGGTTCACGATGGGATGGAACAGCGACTGGCCCTCATAGGAGAGACCAGCCGTCACGGTGCCGTGTGCGCCAAGTGACCATGTCGTCTTGGCGGCCACTCGCGCAGTCTTCACAACCTTTCCATAGTTACCGTCCAAGGCAGCCGCGCTCGCCTGTTCCGGATTGGCGCCGACCTCGGCACGTGTGAGGGCACCCGGCAGCTTCTGATCGTTGTGAACGTAAGTGGCAAACAGCTGCACTTTGGCCGTCGCCGACGGCTGCCAGCCGGCGTTGGCGTACAGGCCGAGACGTTTCTGACCGCTGTGGTCACGGTAGCCGTCCCATTGCCTCCCCTCGACGGTCAGCAAACCGTCCAGGGCGTTGCGAACGCCACCGAGGGTGACCCGACCGTTCAGCGAACCGAAACTCCCATTGTTGAGGAATACCGAAACCGGCGCGCTGTTTCGTGCGGTCGGTGACGTGAAGTCGATGGCCCCGCCCAGCGTGCTGGCACCGTAGGTGAGCGCGTTTGCGCCACGCGCAATGCTCGCGTAGCGTGCCGTCAGCGGATCGATGACACGATTGTGATTGTTGCCATCGGCGGTCGTCACCGGCAGGCCATCCTGCAGAAGCTTCACGCCGTTCTTGTCGTAGTCGGTTGCGTCGAGGTTGGAACCGCGACTCGAGAAGAACAGTTCTTCGGAACCCGCACTACTCTCGGCCCACACACCCGGCACGAATCGCAGCATGTCGGCAAGCCCGTTGATCTGACGCCGATACAGTTGCTCGCCGTCCACGACGGTGACACCTCCAGGTGTGGCAGCGCGCTGTGCCTCAACCTCGGCTCGAACCTGTTCCGCGGTCACGACCACGTTCTCCTCGAGCCGCTGCACCCCGAGCCTGAAGTCGGCTGTCACTGGCCCGGACGCCGAGACGCTGATTCGGCGCTCGGCCACTTGAAAGCCCTGAGCGGTCACCCGAAGGGTGTAGTCGCCTGCCGAAAGATTCTCGAGACGATACCGGCCGTCGCGGTCAGCCGCGACGGCACGCGCCACACCCGCGCCAACCACTTCGACCATCGCACCGGCAACAGACGCACCGGTCTGGTCAGACACCAGCCCGACAATAGCCGCCGTCTGCTGAGCAGCACTCAGCGTCAGCGTACACACACATAGCGCGACAATTGGCGCAAGCGCGAAGCGACGTAACAACTGCAACATGAACCCCTCTCTCCTCTGTCCTAGATTGGCTCGCAGCCGAGCCCATCGATCCACGCTGGCGTACCATCCCGACGTGACGAACGACGGAAGCGCCACACGGGCTATTTTCGAACTGCATGTCGCGTCTCCCGTGCGGCGTCCTGTCGCAGGCTGCACGCGATGTCTGCGGGTCGAAGGTCACGGACGTCTGCGACACAATGTCGCAGACATTGGAACAACCCACAGCTAGGCTCAGGGGGGCGAATGCGCGCCAGGTGCAGGGCGACAGCGCGATTCGAACCTTGCGCAGTCGTTACACCGCAGCTTCGTGAGGGTCTTCAGTGCAGCCACGTGAGATCTCGTCCTGGAAGTCCGCTTATGCACGCATCTGGCGCTGGCATTTCTATGCCGGACTCTATGTCGCTCCGTTCCTGCTCATGCTCTCGGCCACCGGCGTGGTCATGCTCAGCAAAGGGACGATCGACGAATGGCTGTACGCGGACCGGCTTTTCGTTGCGACGCCTGGCCAGGCCCAACTGTCTGTCGGCCAGCAGCTCGAGGCGGTGGCGGTGGCCGTGCCCGAGCGAACGCTCACCCAGGTGACGCCGTCGAACGAGCCGGATCGTTCGACGGAAGTGCTGACCGAACGGAATGGCGTCATCTCGGCCATCTACGTCGATCCCACCTCCGGGGCCGTGCTCGGAGAGATTGTCGACGCCAGTCGACCTAGCGCGATCGCGTTGCAGGTGCATGGCACGCTGCTCGCCGGGCGCGTGGGCGATTGGCTGATCGAGATCGCCGCAGGCCTCGGCGTGGTGCTCGTGGTGAGCGGAATGTATCTCTGGTGGCCCCGAGGCGGCTGGCGACAGGCGTTCTCTGTAGCCCGGGCACCGCGCCGTCTCGTGATGCGCGACTTGCACAAGCTGACGGGCGTCGTGCTGGCGCCAGTGCTCATGTTCTATTTGATCAGCGGTCTCACTTGGACGGAGGTGTGGGGCACTCGTCTGACGCAGGCGTGGAGCACGTTCCCCGCCGAGCGATCGGCACCGGCTGGCGCGGCCAGTACCGCCGTAACGCATGGTGACGTGCTAAATACCCCTGGCCGCGTGCTGGCTCCGTGGGGAATCGAGCAGACACCCGTTCCCGCATCGAATCCCCATCAGCACGGTGAGCACGGAGTTCAGCCCGTGCCAGACGGCGGTGCACCCGCCCGCGTGACCGCCGACGAAGCCATCGCAATCGCGCAGTCGCGCGGAATCGGAGATCGCTTCGTGGTGCGTGTGCCGGCTGGCGACGCCGGTGTGTGGACGATCAGCGCGACCGGCATGTCTGGACTCCTGACCGATCCACGAGACGAACTGACGGTGCACGTCGATCAGTACACCGGTGCAGTGCGAGGCGTCATCGCATTCTCGGACTACAGTGTCGCGGCCAAGGCCATGGCGGTCGGAGTGCCCCTGCACCAGGGCTCGTTCGGGCCGTGGAGTGCATGGGGGGCGGCCTTCGTCTGTCTCGCCATCCTCGGACTCTCAATAACGGGCATCATGACGTGGTGGTGGCGTCGGCCATCGAAAGTGTGGAGACTTGCCGCACCGCCTCTGCCGCGCGACAGTCGCGCACCACGCGTCGCCCTGTTGGCGGCGGTGCTCATCGGTGTGATGTTTCCACTCGTCGGCGTGACGTTCCTGATCGTCGGCCTCTTCGACGGGCTGGTGGTGGCTCGCCTGCCCGGGCTCCGTGCAGCACTCGACTGACCGACGTGAGCCGAGCGCCCGCCGAGTCGGCCCCCATCGACTGCATCGTCTCCAGCCTGGACGCCTTCCTCGAACGTTCATCTTCATGCGCCTGTCACTCTCCTGGCACCGGCGTCGTGTAGACTCGGCGTTGCATGTAGCTCGCCCCGCGGAGGCGGCGCGAATCTGCTAGGCACGCATGCCAGTTCATCTGGACACCACAGGGAAATCATTGATGACTCGATACACAGGCATGGTGGGCGCACTGCTGGTGGGGCTTGCGCTCGGCGCAACGGGAAGTGGGATGTTCGCACAGCAGGCACCGCCGGCCGCACCGGCCGCGCCGGCGGCTCAGGCCACTGCGGGCCAGGAACCGCGGGGCACCTTCGGCGGACCGGCCGGTCCCTGCGGACCGCAGGCACATCTGCCTATCGAGTTCGCGAAGAATGTCGATGCCAACGCACGCTGCTTCGAGATCCGGATGTACACCGTGAATCCCGAGCGGATCGGCACGCCGCCGTTCAACGGCGGGATCAACGAACTGCACCAGCGCTTCCGCGAGAAGGAAGTGGCTCTCTTCCAGAAGCACGGGGCGCAGATCGTTGGCGTCTGGCAACACCTGGGCAACCAGAACACCCTCGTCTGGATGCTGGCCTATCGTGACCGCGCGCATCGCGAGGAAGTGTGGGCGAAATTCGCGGCCGACCCTGAATGGACGGCGATTGCCGCAAAGTATCGTGCGCCGCTCACGCCAAGTGTCTTCCTGATGAGCGCGACCGACTACTCGCCGCTAAAGTAGAACGACAGTCCGTCAGCGCGCGGCCGGACTGCCCGGCAGCCTGCATTCGTAGCTGGCGGACTGCATCGGGTCGCCCTGACCGCGGTACTCCGCACGCTGTGGAAAGGCACACGCCAGGAGTTGCCGGTCCACAGTGCCACCCGTGCGGTGATCCACAGGGAACTGTTCGGGGGGCTGACCGGTCTCGCGCCACCGCGTGAGGATCGGCATGGGATCGAACGAGTACCCGCCTGCCGGCTGGGCCGTTCGATCGTAGGGCCGGTTCCCGTTCCCCGGCGTGTGGCCCATGCCAGGGATCATGAACAGGCGGACGGCTCCATTCGCCTCACTCCCCGTACTCTCAACGATGCCCCTGTAGTACTGGATGGCGTAGAGCGGTGACATGTTGTCATTCCAGCCGTTGTAGAAGAGCACCTTGCCCCCTCTTCGGATGAAGGGCCTGAGGTCTGTCTCGATGGCGTTGACGGCCGCCACCTCTGGCCGGTCGGCAAGCGTCACGTCCGCGTCGTAATTGATACGCCGGACGCGCCAGTCGAGTGCGGGAT
>JAKFYA010000284.1 GCA_021731095.1 Acidobacteriota bacterium
GGAAGAGGAACGCCGCCAGATTGCGGCGGACCTGCACGACGATGTCGCCCAGCACCTGGCGGCCCTGTCGATGACGGTCGGCGAACTTCGCCAGCACCGGACTGGCCACGATGCCGACTGGGAGCACCTGTCGGCATCCGTACAGCAGCAGATTGCGGCGCTGTCGGCACAACTGCACAGCCTCGCGCGTCAGTTGCACCCTGCGGTACTGGATGACCTCGGTCTGGCGGCCGCCCTTGAGGCCGAGTGCCAGCGGCGCCCCGGCGTCACCGGCCCGGCCGCCAGCCTCCGCCTCTCCGGACCGGTGGAGGCTGTTGGCCACCATGCGCAGCTCGCACTCTATCGGGCCACGCAGGAAAGTCTCCGCAATGCCAGACGGCATGCGAACGCCAGCGGTATCGACGTCTCGCTCGAGGTGGATGACACCCGCGCACGACTCGTGATCCGCGACAACGGGCGCGGCTTCGACCGTCGCGCCCCCGACTGGCGTCCCGGCGTGGGGCTGGCCGCCATGGAAGAGCGCGTGCGCGGTCTGGGCGGACAGGTCGACGTGCTGTCCACGCCCGGCCAAGGCACCACGGTCACCGTCACCGTCCCCTGCCGGAGGTCCGATGCCAGCTAGGCGCCTGCGCGTGGTCCTCGCCGACGACCACCAGATTGTGCTCGAAGGCCTGTCGCGCATCCTCGGCGCCGCGTTCGAGCTGGTGGCCACGGCGACAGATGGCCTGATGCTGCTGGACGCCGTCCGGCGTCACGATCCGGATGTGGTGATTGTGGACGTCTCGATGCCGCGCCTGAATGGCATCGATGCCACGCGGCAGCTCATGGCCTGTGGCACGCGGACCAAAGTGATCTGCCTCAGCATGCATCCGGATGTCACCTACGCCACGCGCGCGCTGGAGGCTGGCGCCTCGGCCTATGTCCTCAAGCACGCCGCCTCTGACGAGCTCGTCGAGGCCATTCGCGCGGTCATGGCGGGCGGGCGCTACTTGTCCGAGGCGGTGCGGACACCCGCGGCAGAAGCGCTGACGGTGGAACCTGAGCGGCACCAGCGGACGACGATCGCGCTGACCCCGAGGCAGCGGCAGATTCTGCAGCTCCTGGCGGAAGGCCACTCGGCCAGAGCGGTCGGCGAGGCGCTCGACATCTCGCCCCGAACGGTCGAATCGCACAAATACAAGATGATGGACGACCTTGGGCTCACGTCGACGGCGCAACTGGTGCAGTACGCCATCCGACTGGGGCTGCTGCCTCCACCCGGGCGCGACGATCCGTAGATCTACGGATGGCGCGCCCCCAGGCAGCCATCGTCCAATGGGCTTCGGAGGCACCCGACGATGACACCCACACCCGTTGCCCTGTTGATGGTCACCCTCACCCTTGGCGCCGCGACCTCGACTGCCGCGCCGTTTGCCGCTCCCCGCCAGGCCTCTGGGCCGGCGGTCGCCGCCGCATCAGATGCCCCGCTCCACGAGCAGGCGCGCCGCGCACGCACGGCCACTGACCACGCCACGGTCGCCCGGCAGTTCCGGATGCGCGCCGAGGCCCTGTCGCAGGAGCTCTCGGTCATTGATGCGGAGTTGCAGAAGACGCCGCGCGGACCGCGCAGCGGCCTGCGGTACAAGTGGCCAGCGCTGGACCCGCTCCCAGGAGCGTCGCTCCGTCAGCGGGCGATGGAGCTGCGTCGCGCAGAGGCCGAGTCCCGGCGCGCGGCGGCACACCACACGCAACTGGCCGTCGAACGCGGCTTCAGCGCAGAGTGAACGGGAGCCGCGCCTCGGTCTGGGTGCGATGACCGTCCCGCCCGGCCCGGCCTGGATGGGCCGGATCGAAATCGAACGGACGCCCCACCCGATTGCCCGCCTGATCTTCAAGTTCAGGTGACGCGCCCAGCAGGTATGCGCCGGCGGTCCAGGCAACCGCCGGCGTAAATGTCCAGCCGAGCGCTGTGGGCTCGACGCGCCCGTCTCCGTCGAGCACGTGGCCTGCCGCGTCCTGCACGAAGAGGGTCCGCTCCACGAGGGCTGGGTCGAGAGCGCGTGGAAACTGGACGGTGAGCGCGGTGCGCGTACCTCGCGCTGGCAGGATGAGGCGCCAGTCCGCCGGCACCAGTGGCTCCAGCACGGCGGGCGACACCGTGAAGGACCGGCGGAACGAGGCCGCCAGCGGGAGCCCCTCGCCGTCCTGCCAGTCCCTGTCAATCTCGAGCGTATAGCGGCGTCCAGCCCGGAGAGGTCGGCCACGCTGCATGTGCGGCAGGATGCCGCGCTTCACGCGACCCGGGTCGAACAGCAACGTGTAGCGCCGGCGTGCCCGATCCCACAAGCCGAGGTCGAGCGGCAGGAAGGCGCCCTCGACCACGCCACCGCGCTCGTCGAGGAGCCGCACGTGCTCCTGCACACCACGCGTGCCCATCGGCGCGGAGAAGTGAATGTAGAGGCGGAGCTGGTTTTCGAGGAGGGTGTCTGCCGGCACCACGGCGTCCACGCGCGTCGAGGGCACGGCTGCTGTCCGGGTTGCCGGAATACGCAGTTCCATGGGCGCCTGCCGCCACGCGTCGCCGGTGCTGAGCGCTGTGCCGGCTTGATGGCGTGGAAGGCGCGCCGGGTCGAAGTGCGCCAGGTGGGAGAGCCCAGGATCCAGCGGGAATGCCGGTCGGAAATGGACCTCGCCTCCGTCCACGCGGTAGGTCCCGGCCACAGGCGGAAGCCCCGTGCCAGCCTCCGCCTTGCCAGCGGTCACCCAGAGCAGTGCCTGCCACTGGGCAGGTGTCCACCCGGCACGGCTCAGGTCAGCCAGGACGTCGCCAGGCAGGCCCGCAATCATCACGTCGTCCACACCCGCAGACGGGGCGCTGGCGGCGACACGCAGCGTGGGTGCGCCCGATGGTGTCGCTGTGCACGCAGAGACAGCACAGGCCGCAGCCATCATCAGGACGGCTGCGGCCAGGAGGGGTACGCGCACGCGTGTCAGGGAAGGGCGATGGTCTGCAGATCGACAGCGGTCGCCTGACGGGCCAGCACCACGGCCCTGGTCTCGTCGAGCTTGTCGAGCTGCTCAATGCCGGTGAGCGACGTGATCGTCTCGGGCACCACACCCACGCGGTCCGACACATCCACCTGTGTCGTAATGGGCGAGACCTCGGCAAAGCCAGCGGTCGGCGCCTTGAGCACGCCGCGGAAGTTGGTCGACATCAGGATGTAGTCCTGCCCGGCCTTCGTGTAGACGATCATGTCGAGCGGCCGATTGCCGGACCCGAATTCGCCAATGGTCACGCCGCGCACGTCCGCGCCGGGCTTGAGCGCCGACACCGGAAACTTGACCAGGGGCGTGCAGGTGTAGGAGGCGATGATGTTGCGCTCGCCCTTCACCGTATACGGCACGAACGAATGCACGGGCGACCGCGTCTCGAACTGGCCGTGCGCCCCGTGCCAGATTTCCACGCTCGTGCCACGGCTGACACTCCTGAACGGATAGTCAATCACCCTGAGCTTTGAGGCGAACTCCTCGTTCGAGAGGCCGGTCACGTACAGACGACCAGCGTCAAAGGCCATGTCCGTGATGGTCTGGGTGCCCAGAATGCGACCGACCATGCTGTCGTCCTTCGGCCGGTCCGGATAGTTGTAGATCGTGTACTTCCGGTCGCCCATGCCCACCTGATGCGCCTTGGGTGGCGGGTTCGGGATGGCCACACGCGAATAGCGAACCGACGCCAGGGACACCAGGGTCAGCGTGCCGGCACCATCCACCTTCACCAGGGCCGGTGACGCCGAGGCGCCCTTGCCCCGCATCACGGAGAGCAGCGTATTCCGCGTCGCGGGATAGACGAGCGCATCAGTAATTTCGATGCCCGCCACATCCGTGCCCAGCAGCGCCGCGATTTTCTGATCGATCGCCGGCACGGACCGGGTTCCAGGTACGCCACCCTTCAGCGCCGCTCCCACCTCGAGGGCGTAAACCGACACCTCCTGGGAGTCGGCGGCAAACACCACCCCCGCGGGCCCGGCCGCCAGCGGGCCGAAGTACTTGAACGCGGGTCCGATGCCCGTCGTGACGGGGCGGTCCTGCGCCACACCCACCACGGACAGGCCCAGGGCCACGGTGGCCACCAGCGACAACGCGCGCGTCACATGTCTCATCTGTATCCTCGTGTCTGCACCGACTCTGGACGTCCAGAGCCGCAGAGGTTCCCGACCGACGCCCTAATCATACGGAGACGGGGCCCCCGGTCAAGCCGCACCGGCCTGTTCGGCGGCCATCAGGGCCAGGCCCTGCGCCACTGAGGTGAACTCGCCCCCGGAGGCCACGCGCGCCCGGCCAAAGGCCCGGTCAAAGATGGCCCGTACGGCCGGCACGAACGACGACCCGCCGGTCAGAAAGACGCGGTCCACCTGCGCCGCGCTGACGCCGGTCGAGGCCAGCAGTTCACTGATGCACACCTCAATACTGCGCAGGTACGGCGCAATCCAGGTCTCGAAGTCGGCCCTGGTCACGCGCTGGACGATGGCCAGGCCGTCCTCCCGCAACTCGAAGGTCGCGTCAGCCTCATGCGACAACGCCATCTTGGTACGTTGCACGGCCTGGTGGAGGTCGTAGCCCAGATCGTTCTCGACAATCGACAGGAGTGCCCGCAGGGCTGCCGGATCCTCTGCCTGGATGATGAGGTCCCGGATGCGCCCTGTCTCCGCTTTCAGAAAGGAGAGATAGTGCCAGCGCTCCAGTTGGCCGTACAGCCACGCCGGCACCGGCAGCGTCTTCCCAAGGGACGACCGGATGTTCGACTGGCTGCCGAGGCGCGGCGACACCAGATGGCGAATCATGCAGGCATCAAA
>JAKFYA010000020.1 GCA_021731095.1 Acidobacteriota bacterium
GGACCACGCCAAGGCGTCGGTGAAGATCCAGATCGGGTCCAAGCTGACCAAGGGGCTCGGCGCGGGGGCAGACCCGAACGTCGGCCGTCAGGCGGCGCTCGAAGACACCGACAACATCATCCAGGCGCTCTCGGGCGCCGACATGATCTTCGTGACCACGGGCCTCGGCGGCGGCACCGGCACCGGCGCGGCGCCCGTGATTGCGAGCCTCGCCAGTGAGCTGGGCGCGCTGACCATTGCGGTGGTGACGAAGCCGTTCAAGTTCGAGGGCAAGAAGCGCCAGATGCAGGCCGAGCGCGGCCTCGACGCGCTGCGCGAGTGCGTCGACACCATCATCACCATCCCGAACGAGCGGCTGCTCTCCATCATCGACCGCCGCACGCCGATGACCGATGCGTTCATCACCGCAGACGACGTGTTGCGTCAGGCCATCCAGGGCATCTCGGACCTCATCCTCGTGCCCGGCCTCATCAACCTCGACTTCGCCGACGTGAAGACCATCATGTCGGGCATGGGCGTGGCGATGATGGGCACCGGCTTCGCCGAAGGCGAGGGCCGCGCGCTCGACGCCGCCCAGCGCGCCATCTCGAGCCCGCTGCTCGAAGACAGCTCCGTGAACGGCGCGCGGGGCGTGATCATCAACGTCACCGGCGGCCCAGACCTGTCGCTGATGGAAGTGGGCGAAGCCTCGGCCATCATCCAGGAGGCCGCGCACGAAGATGCCAACATCATCTTCGGCGCCGTGGTTGACCCCGCGCTGACCGGCAAGGTGAAGATCACCGTGATTGCCACCGGCTTCGACCGCGCCGCCAGCCGCGTCGCCCAGGCCGCCAGCGTCACCCCGACCGACCTGAGCCACTACACCGCGCATCTGGCCCGCATCTCGGCCCAGGCCGCGCAGGAAGCCGCCCAGCCGAAGCAGACGGAGCAGCCCGCCGTGCAGGCCCAGGCCAGCTACGGTGACGTGGCCGTGGGCGGTAGCACTGCACCGGTGTTCTCCGCCGCGCAGCCCTCCATCACCGTCGATCGCCGCGCTCCGGTCGCTGTGTCGCTGCCGCTTGCCTCAAGCGACGCCCCGCAGCGCGAAACGCTGGACCTCTCGAGCATCGACTTCAACGAGCCGCTCGACGTCCCGGCGTTCCTCCGCCGCCAGAGCTAGATCCCCGAAAGACGCAGGGCCGCCATCGCGGTGGCCCTGCACTCCGCCCGCGTTTCCCACCTCGCACCACGCCTCGGACCAGCCCCTCGCACTCCCAGATCGACAACGGCCAGGCCGGCCAGGTGCTACCTACAACCCCTGTCCACAGAGTCACATCGAATGGCGTTGAAGCCCCACAAGTGAGGCGCTATGCTCCGGGCACCAGCCGGCCCATCGGAATATGAAGGGCGGCCTACTACTTGTTGGCCGGACGGACGACGGGAGGGAACAATGAGCCTGGCTGATGACGTGTCGACCCGAAGGTACGGAAGGCATGGCCGCGCAAAGGGTCACGCGTGGTTGCTGGTGGTGCTGGTACTACTCAGTTCACGAACGGGTGCGGAGCCCCTCGCTGGAACCGGCAGCGCACTGGTGACGCTGGCACAATCCTCCGAGGGCCGGATTCTGGCCTCTGCGACTCGCCAGGTCCAGCGTGTCGCGACGGCTCGTGCCGCCACCTCGACGCCGGGCCTGAGGCGTTCATGCGGGAGCAAGTTGCTCTGGGGAATGGGTATAGGGGCAGGCTTCGCGGCCGTCATCGTGTTCTCGGCGGAAACTCCGACCGGTTACCGCGCGGGGGCTATGGCGAGTTTCGGGGTCTTGAGCGCCTTGGTCGCGTCGAAGTGGTGTTGAGGCCGGCGCCACGTCAAAGGAACGCGTCAGGGCCACCCATGATGGGGCCGAATCGTTCGAGCCACGACCGGCTAACCACGCGCTGGAGCCGACACTGCCTGGCGGTGGTATCGTGACGCCGCGCAGCGCGGCTCAGCGCCGACGTTAGCCAGCGCGGCAGGTGACCCGCGTGGCGTTTCTCTGGGACAGCGGAGGACTTCTTGTGAGGAAAGCGTGCGACACATTCTTGTCACGTCCATAGCCACCGCAATAGCTGTCTTCGGTGTCAGTCATCCGGCAGTGGCGCAACACGACCAATGGTGGATGACCGTGGACTCTCCCGCCGCCACTCAGACAGTTCCAGCAGGCGCGCAGCAGGAGACAGCCCCAACGGCGCGACCAGGCTCTGGCCCACGCATCGGTGGATTTGTCTTTCTGGCTCCCGGTGTGGTCGTCGCTTCCGGGCTGCAGCGGGCGTTCCACCTGGGTGGCGGCCTGCAAGTGCGGATGGCGGGGCCTTTTGCTGTGGCCGCTGAGGCGGGTGCTAGAGGGCTCGGCGAAGAAGTGGTGGCATATTCGCTGGCGTTCAATGGAACGTACTCGTTTCGAGATGTTCCACGAGGACGGAAGCGCCTCGTGCCGTTTGTCACGGCAGGGGCAGCGTGGTTGGGAGATGGCTACACGTGGTATCCGACATCCAGTGTCGGCGCGGGACTAAATTATTGGTATGGCCGTCATAACGGCCTGAGTCTGGAAGTGCGAGAACATCTGGGTCACGACTACACCTTCTACTCCATTCTCGACTTTCGTATAGGGCTGGTGTTCGGGCGGTAGGTCGTGAGCTCCTCAATGTCCGCTGCGCCTAGGGTCGCTGGCAATCAGGTGCTGGAGCCATTGCCGGTGGACTGACGTCGCGCACCGCGGCTCAGCAGCACCGTTAGGCTGACATCCGAACATACGAGCGGATGATCATGAGTCAAGTATTCGTCAACATTGGGCTTAGTCTCGATGGCTACCTGGCGCCGGAAGGCATGACCATGAAGAATCCAAGGTACAAGGACTGGGGCGCCAAGTGGGGTGCGCTGATGACCTGGATCATCAACACCCAGTACTTCCGCGACAACGTCAAGTTCCGACCAGGAGGCGATACCGGCCCGGTCAATGACCTCGTGCGCAGCACCACGGAGCGCATCGGTGCCAACAGCATGGGCAAGCGAATGTTCGACCAAGGCGAGATCTCCTGGCCCGAGGAAGCCCCGTTTCACACGCCGGTATACGTTCTTACCAATGAAAAACGCGAACCCTGGGTGCGCCCGGGTGGCACGACCTTCTATTTCATCAATGACGGGACGGAGCAGGCCCTGAAGCTGGCAAGGGAATCCGCAGGCAGTCGTGACATTCGTATCGCGGGCGGAGCCGATGTGATCCAGCAGTACCTGAATCTGGGGGAAGTGGACGAACTGGAAATCTCTCTGGCACCCGTGTTGTTCGGCGGCGGGCGGCGTCTCTTCGAGAACCTGGGCGAGCCCGGTCCTCAGTTTCGTATTGATAGGGTTCTGGACGGCCCAGACGCGACACACGTGCGCTATGTACGCTGCTGAGGGCGGCCTAACAGTCGGTTGCATCGGACGGTCCGCTGCGCGTCCCGCCGCTGAACCGAAGCGTTAGGCCGACGATGCGAAGAGGCACACGTGACCAATGTTGACTCGGTGATTGTCCTCAAAGAAGGGATGCAACGCCGTCTGACGGCGCTCGGCCTCCTCGCAGCTGGACTCGCGATGGTTGCATTCGCCGTCTTCGTTCCAGACCCGGACGCCACGTCACGGCTTAGAGGGCTGCTCGGATTGCTCGGACTCTTCGTGGGCCTGGTGGGGGTTACAGAGACGGCCACTGGCTTCCGGTTCACCATTCGCGCATCTGCGGAAGGCATCGAAGCGTCTTCGCCGTTTCGCCTTTCACCGACTGCCCTGGCGTGGCCGGACATCCAGCGGGTTCGAGTCGTGGAGCGGCCCTCACTCCCAGTCCGCGTGGTCTTTGAAGGCGGTGGCAAGAAGGTCTCAGCGGGCCCATCCCTCAGCGACTGGCACTCCCTTGTGGACTTGGCGCTCGCCCACTTGGCTCCGGAGGTCGCTACTCCTCTTCGTCCATTCCGCAAGTGGGCGGTCCTGGAAGGCGAGGCACCACCACGCCGTCAGGAGGCGAGTTCGTGGCGCGACCTCGTCTGGCCAGAGACAGGCTCGCTCGAGCGCGCGGCGGCGCTCGCCACGCAGGGAGCGTTTATTGCGGGTTTGTATGGATCCCTCTCGCTCGTGGAGGGCTACCTGAATAGGGGCGCCTTTGGACTCGTCGACGGAATCCTCTATCTCCTGGCCGCAGCCGGATTGTGGTATCGGATGCGCAGTGCTGCCATTGCCGGCCTCATGTTGTTTCTCGTAAACCTTGCGTACCTCGGACGAGATGCGCTGTCCGTTCCGCTTCTGAACCTCGTCGTACTTGCGTCGTTGGTGCACTCCGTTCGCGCCACTTATGCGTGGCATACCCTCAACAAGACCGCGCCGTGGCCGATTGGCAAGACGTTCCTCCTATGCGCGGCCTTGGCCTACACGGTCATCGCGCTGGGGCTGGCTGCGCTGTTTGCCCAAGCTGGCTCACTCGGCGAATTACTCGTATCTCACCCACGAGACACGGCTCTCGAAGCGGCCGGCTTGCTGGCGTCGCTCGGAGTCATCGGCCGCGTGGGCCCAGACCTCCTTCGGACAAAGCGTGCGAGGGCGGTTCCGGTGACGTCCACACCGGACTCAGACACGGCCTAACTATCGCTTGCAGCCGACGCCGACAAGGCTCACGATCGGCCGGCGCGGCTGAAGCGCCACGTTAGGCCGCACAACCGACCAACCGAGGTCTGTCGCTTATGGTGAATCCCACATCGATCCGAGTGCTCGGCGCTGGCGACATCGAGGCATTTCGCGGGATGCTCGAGATGTTTGGCTCAGCCTTCG
>JAKFYA010000246.1 GCA_021731095.1 Acidobacteriota bacterium
CCGGCCGACGGCCAGCAGTTGTTCGGTCAGGGAGGTCGCGCGAGCCGCCGCAGCGCCGATGGACTCCACCGACTGACGGAGCGGCTCCGCCGCCGGCAGGTCCTCGCGCAGCCGCTCCACATGCCCGTTGACGACCTGCAGCAGGTTGTTGAAGTCGTGCGCGATTCCCCCGGCCAGCCGACCGACGGCATCCAGGCGACCACCCGCCAGCACCTGCTCTTCCAGGCGACGTCGTTCACTCAGGTCCAGCGCAAAGATGAGCCGGGCATCGCGGCCGGCAAACCGCACCGGAACCGTGGTGACCTGCACCCAGCGCTCGCCCACACCTTCGACCAGCACACCCACATCGGTCGGGCCGGCACCGGCACCGCTCGCCTCCCTGGCCAGCGCGACCAGGGCTGGGTGGTCCAGTTCGCCGGCAGGTGCGCCCACCAGAGCCGATGCCGCCGGATTCGCGGCCAGCACCTGGCCTTCGTCCGCCACCAGCGACGCGGCGGGAGATGACATGAAGACCGTCTGCTGCCGGGCCTCACTTTCCGCCAGTTCCCGCTCGACGCGCGTCAACTCGTCCAGGTCGGTGAAGACAATCAGGAACCGGTCGCGTCGCAACCGCCGCCGGCTGACGCCGATCTCGCGCCACTCCCCGCTGATCAGGACCCGGGCACGGCTCAACGTCGAGCTGCTGTCCTCACCCGTGCTCTCGGGAACCCTCAGCCACTCGGCCAGCGTCCGGGCCTCCGCCGCACCGGTGCCACCACATCCAAGGAGCTCGCGGGCCGTCGGATTGACGCTGATCAGCATGCCGGCCGCGTCGGCCACTGCAACCGGTTCCGGCAACATGCTCAACAGGCGCGCAACCTGGGCGTCCTCGGCGGTCGCCATGCTCTCACCGGCCGGCAGGAGGCGCCGTCGCCTCGCCACGGCCTGCCTGGCGGCCGCCAGGAGCTGAGCCGCGTGCAGGTCCGAGCGAGGGACCACATCGTCGAACCCCTGGTCCACCAGCTCCACGCCGGCCTCCGGGGCAAGGTCGCTGACCAGCACCACCGCCACGCGTGCGACGGCCAGGACATCCTCGACCAGGTCCCGCGTCGGGACCCCGGACGCTTCGACAATGATCAGATCGGGATCGATGGCGGAAATCAGGCGCGCTGCGGCCCGGAACGGTGTGGCTGGGACTTCATGCACGGACAGGCGCGCAGCGGCCAGCAAGCCGGTCGCGACCGGGCGTTCGACCGTCTCGGTGACGACGACGAGCGAGGCAAGTCCGTATGATGGCTCGGCCATGTCCTGCGGCGGTTCCTGCTGGGTCTGGCGCGAGGTCATGATCGCGCCGGCCGCATTATGGCATGTGCAAGAGCCACCGTCCGGTCGCTCCCGTCAGTGCCCTGCCCGCTTTTGCACGGGTTGGCAATCAATAAGTGCGCGCAGTGTGCGGGTCAGCAACGCGGGGCTGAATGGCTTCTCGAGAAAGGTCGTGCCGTCATCGACGGCAAACGGCCGAACGTGATCCTCGGCATATCCCGACATGAACACGACCTTGATGCCCGCTCGCGATGACGCGAGTCGCCGATGGAGGTCCGGCCCGCTCAGTCTCGGCATCACGACGTCGGTGATGAGCGCGGCAATCGGGCCCGCATGGGCGGCCGACACCGCCAGCGCTTCTTCGCCGTCGCAGGCCGCCAGTACCCGGTAGCCCATGCGCGACAGGGTGGTCACCAGCAACTCTCGAACCGCGTCCTGGTCCTCGACCAGCAGGATGGTCTCATCCCCACCCTTGGCGGCTGTCGGACGCAGGGTGGGCACGCTGGTCACCACCGGCGCATCGACGCGTGGCAGGTAGACCTTGAAGGTGGTCCCCGTGCCAACTTCGCTGTAGACCCAGACGTTACCGCCGGCCTGCTGCACAATCCCGAAGACCGTCGCCAGGCCGAGACCGGTGCCGACGCCCTTCCCCTTCGTGGTGAAGAACGGCTCGAAGATGCGACTCCGGGTGGCCTCGTCCATCCCCTCTCCGGTATCGCTCACGGAGAGCACCACATACGAACCGGCCTTGAGACCCGCATGTGCCGCGGCCGTGTCGTCTTCGAAGTCGACCGAGGCGGTCTGGAGACTCAGGACTCCTCCCCGCGGCATGGCATCCCTGGCGTTGACGGCCAGATTGATGAGCACCTGCTCAAGTTGTGTGGCATCGGCCATGACCGCCCCGATGTCTGGCGCCGTCCGGATCCGCACGTCGATCGATGACGGGATCAGGCGCTTGAGCAGGACCTGCACCCCGGTCACGACGACATTCAGGTCGATGGGTTCCCGCGTGACCTGCTGTTTGCGGCCAAACGCCAGCAGTTGCGCTGTCAAAGCGGCTGCCCGTGTCGCCGCCTCGCGGATGGCATCGGCATCTTCCTGCCACTGCTGGTGCCCAACGAGGTCTTCGACAAGCCCTTCGGAGTAGCCCTTGATGACGGTGAGCAGGTTGTTGAAGTCGTGGGCCAGGCCTCCGGCCAGACGACCGATGGCGTCCATCTTCTGCGCCTGCCTGAGCTGCTCCTCCAGGCGCTGGCGCGCGGTGACGTCTTCAATCATCCGGAGTGCGAACGCGTCTCCCTCGGCCGTTACTGGAGCCGTCGTCAGGCGACCGGAGAATTCCTCGCCATTGCGGTGCCGGAATCGACCCTCCACCTCGTAGGGTCCTGGCCGCCCGGCCAGCAGCTCGCTGAAACGGCGGGCATCCCGTGCGACCACGTCCGGCACAGCGACGTCGGCGAGGGTCAGCTGCTGCAGTTCTTCGGCGTCATAGCCCAGCAGCGCACGAAGGCGCGGGTTGCTGTCGATGAACTGGCCGTCGTGCCCTACCAGCGCCATGCCAATCGGTGCCGAATCAAACGCGGCACGGAAGCAGGCATCAGCCGCACGCCCCATGGGGGCCTGGACTGGCAGGGACGGAAGCGCCGAAGAGCGTCTGGGAAACAGCATGCGCGTGGCTCCCGACACTAATCGGCCCCGCACGGGGCTTCTTGATTACGCCTCCAGCAGCTCCCGGAGTTTCTGCAGCAGCAGCTTGCGGGTGAACGGCTTCGGAAGGAAGGCCACGCCACTTCCCGGTGCGAGCGGAACGGCGTCCTGTTCCGGATAGCCCGACATGAAGAGCACCTTCAGGCTGGGACGAGCGACGAGCAACCGCTTCGCCAGTTCCTGCCCTGTTCCACCGGGCATGACGATGTCGCTGATCAGGGCGCTGATCGGACCTTCGTGCCTGGCGGCACAGGCCAGTGCGTCTTCCATCCCGCCCGTCGCAATGACGGCATAGCCACTGCTCTCCAGCACGGCCTGCACCAGTTCCCGCACCGCACCCTCGTCTTCGGTCAGCAACACCGTTTCGCGGCCACGCAGGTCCCGGTCTGGCACATCATGCCGCACGGGCCGCTCCGGCCACGGCCCCTCGGCCTTTGGCAGAAAGACCTGAATGGTCGTCCCGCTGCCCGGCGCAGAACGGATGACGAGGTGACCCCGGCTCTGCCGCACGATGCCATAGACCGTGGCGAGACCGAGTCCAGTGCCCTTTGACGCGTCCTTGGTCGTGAAGAACGGTTCGCAGGCGTGCGCCAGCGTCTCGGCGTCCATGCCCTCCCCGCTGTCGCTGACCTCGAGCACGGCATAGGACCCTGGTGACAGGGGTTCCATGTCGTGTCCGACCACGCCGTCGGCGACCACCGCGTTCTTCAGGGCCACCCGCAGCGCGCCGCCGTCCGGCATGGCATCCCTGGCGTTGAGGGCCAGGTTCATGATGACCTGCTCCAGCTGGAGGGGGTCGGCGTCGACCGACCACAACTCGGCCTCGGCCTCGGTCACCATGAAGATGTGCTCGCCAATCAGGGGGGCAAGCAGGCGGCCGATGGCCTGCACGACCGCACGCAGGTCGACGCGCTGCGGCTCAAGCACCTGCTTCCGGCTGAACGCCAGCAACTGTCGCGTCAGCCCCGCTGCCCGCTCGCAGTTGGCTCGGATGGTCTCGGCTTCGCCCCTCAGGGGATGCCCAACCGCCACACTGTCAAGCATGCGCTCGCTGGAGGCCATGATGACCATCAGGAGATTGCTGAAGTCGTGGGCAATGCCACCGGCGAGGCGCCCGACCGCTTCCATTTTCTGTGACTGCCGCAACTGCTCCTCGCGCAGGCGGATCGCATCTTCGCTGTGCCGGCGTTCCAGCGCGTGCCTGATGGCGCGAATCAGTTGCCCGTGACCAATCCGGCTGCAGGCCACGAAGTCCTCGGCACCGGCCGCCAGCGCTTCGACTGCCGCCTGCTCGCTGTCATCGACGGTCAGGGCCACGATCGGCACGGGCAGTCCGGGCGCATTCGTGCGCATCCAGGACACCGCCACTCCCCCGGGCATGCCGAGGTCGAGCAGGAGCGCGTCGTGCGCATTCCGTGCGAGGGTGGGCTTGATCTCCGCAAGACGGGATACGGCGGTGATCTGTCCGGACGGAATGCCTCCGGCTTCCAGACACTCCCTGAGATGCACGACGTACGACGGGTCGTGATGTGCGAGGAGTATCCGGAGCGTACCGCGCACGGCGGCCTCCGGTCTGGTTGAGGACTGTTCTGCTGAATGTGGCATGCCGCGCACGGCCCCCAGGGCCATGTACCGCACATCCTCTCATGCCGGATGCGCTTCGGTGCGCCACTTGCACGCTATTTCACGATTTTGGCAGCCTTGACCACGATCGAAATGCGGCGGTTCCGGGCATCCAGCGGGTCGTCCGGGTAGCGCAACCTGGTGTCGGCGAAGCCGCGTACGGCGTC
>JAKFYA010000429.1 GCA_021731095.1 Acidobacteriota bacterium
ATCCAGCGCCACCACGCGCACGTCCTTGGCCACGTAGATGCGGCCATCACCATAGGCCACGCCGCGGCCAGAGCCGATCGTGGCATTGGTCCAGATCACCTTGCCGCTGGTCGCATCCAGCGCCACCACGCTTTCGGGCGACGACACGTACATGACGCCGTCGACCACGATGGGAGTCGAGCCGGCGTTGCGCGTGTGGTAGAGCCACCGCACGGCCAGCGTGCCCACGTTGGCGGAGGTAATCTGCGTCAGCGATGAATGACGCGAGTTCTTCGCGTCGAGGTGATTGAGCGGCCACCCCCGTGAGGTGGCCGGATTCACTGTTGGCAGAGGATTGACGGCGGCAGGACCGGTCTGGCCCATGCTGGCCCGAAGTTCCTCCGGGGTGAGCTGACGCGAGGGCGGCGCCTGCTGGCCCGCCACGGCCACGCCAAGCGCCCACACCAGCCCAACCCCGACGCCGACCCATCGCCCCTGCCGCATCCGGCGCTCCCTCAGCTACTCGGCCTTGACCCGCAGGTTGCGCCAGACCACGGGCGCGCCTTCGAGCTGCATGCCAATCTGGCCAGCCGGATAGTCGTGCTCGCTGAACGTCGACACCAGCGCGCCATTCACATAGGTCTTCACCACGCCACCCTTCGAGGCAATCTCGACGAAGTCCCACTCGCCCACCTTGGTGGCCACCCGCATGCGCGCCTCGTGGTCGTAGACCACCTTGCCCTTGCCCTGAATGGCGAACGGTTCGCCAAGATCGAAGTACCGTCCTTCAATCTCCACGCTGCGCGGGAACACCCGGTGCGGCTGCTGGATGAAGATGAGCGCGCCAGTCCCGCCGAAGTAGAGCTTGTCTTCCGGATCCCATCCTGCGGGACGCACGAACTTCTGCTCGAAGCGGAAGGTGAAGTCCTTGTAGGGTTTGTCCCAGTAGAGATAGCCATGGATGTTGCACTCGCAGTGCAGTTCTCCATGCTCGACGCGGATGAGGTTGCCCGGCGTCGGCTTGCCGCAGCCATCCGGCGCCAGCGTGCAGTTGGGCCCGACCACGAAGCGGATGCCGGACAGGTCCCGGCCGTTGAAGAGCGACTCGTAGCCTTTCTCGCCCAGGATGAGCGACTTCATCTGCGCCGGGTCTGGCGTCAGCTCGGTGTTGCCAGCCGGGAGACTGTTGGCCTCGAGGATGTAGGCCACGATGTCGGCGCGCATCTGGGCCGACACGGACTTGGTGTCGAACGCCGGCATCGACTCCAGCTTCGAGAACAGGTGGTAGACGGTCGGGTAGAGCACGTGCCCGTGATAGACACGCTCGATGAACCGGCCGCCGAAGGTGCGCGGCATGATCGTGGAGTTGTTCTCGGCTGACCAGACCGTGGGATCGACCGTGTGGCAGAAGGCGCAGTTGCGGTTGAACGCCGACTTGCCACGCAGTGCCTGCGCCTTGGTGTAGTACCCGTCCGCTCCGGCATGGGCCGTCGGCCGAAGGCCCGCGTCCACGACCGGCCTGGGCGTCGGCCCGCCGCTCAGCTCGGCCGTGCCTGCCGTCATCCCGCCCTTCTTCAGCATGGCGGCCACGATGTCCGCGCTCTGCTGGCGCGACAGGCCACCGGGACTGTGCAAGGGCATCTGCACGTGCACGTACTCGAGCAGGTCGGCCAGCGACTTGCTCTGCCAGCGCGCCACGAACGCCGGACCGGCGACGGCCGGCGCCCGGTCGCCGCCCGCCATGGCCGGTCCGTGACACATGCCGCAGTTGCCGGCATAGAGCGCATCACCACGCTTGGCCTGGGCATCCGTGAAGGAGCCGCTCCACCCGGCCGGAGCGCTCTGCCCCTGCGCGCCCGCCTGCAGCAGCACGCCACAGAACAGGGCAACCAACACGCCGAACGACTGATATTTCCGCATGCGATTCCACCATCTCCCAGGGGCCCAGGTTCCGGACTCGTGACTCGTCGGAGTTTGCCGCCCATCCACGCAGGCGCGGCTGTGACCGACCGGGCACCCGACGCACATGGTAAGGGGAACGGCCCGTCCGACGCATCCGGATCTTGCAATGGTAAGGCGCGGGCCGGGGCAAAGGAGGATACTGGGCAGTGAGACGGAAAGGGGTGTCGTCATGAAGTGGGTGGCCGTCGTCGTACTGGGCGCCCATGCGTTGCTGCATCTGCTCGGTTTCGCCAAAGCGTGGGACTTCGCGAGCCTGCCGCAGTTGACCAGCGTCATCTCCAGGACGTGGGGCCTGGGCTGGCTGATGGCCGGCCTGCTGGTAGCCGCCACAACCGTGCTGCTGGCCATTGACGCGCGCCAGATGTGGCTGGTGGGGGCCGTGGCCCTGCTGCTCTCGCAGGCCGTGGTGGTCTCGGCCTGGCACGACGCGTGGGCCGGCACGCTCGCCAACCTGCTGCTGCTGCTGGTGGTGACCCACGGATGGCTCACCGAAGGCCCCGGGAGCTACCGCGCGCGGTTCGACCGTGAGGTCAGCGCCGGCCTGACGAGGGCGGCCGCCCAGCCCCTGGTGACCGAGGCCGATCTGGCACCGCTACCGGTGCCGGTGCAGCGCTACCTCCGACGCACCGGCGCCGTCGGTCAGCCTCGCGTGTGGAACTACCACGTGCGATTCCGGGGGCGCATCCGCAACGGACCCGAGGCGCGCTGGATGCCGTTCGAGGCCGAGCAGATGAGCTTCGCCGACCAGCCCACCCGTCTGTTCCTGATGCGCGCCAGGATGTTCGGCGTGCCGGTGGAGGCGTTCCACCAGTTCGGTGGCGGGCATGCCAGCATGAAGGTGACGCTGGCTGGCGCATTCCGCATTGAGGACGCGAGAGGGCCCGAGATGGACCGGGCCGAGACCGTGACCCACTTCAACGACATGTGCCTGATGGCGCCGGCCACGCTGATCGACCCGCGCATCGCGTGGGAGTCCGTGGATGACACCACGGCCCGCGCCCGCTTCACCAGCGCCGACCAGACCATTGCGGCCACGTTGCACTTCGACAACGCCGGGCAACTGGTGAACTTCGTCTCGGACGACCGGGCGCGAACCGAGGAAGGCGGCGTGTTCCGACCGCGACGCTTCTCGACGCCCGTGCGCGACTACCGCCAGTTCGGCGCGACGCGGGTGATGTCCTACGGCGAGGCCCGATGGCGCATGCCGGACAGCGAATTCACGTACGGCGAGTTCCACGTGCTGGAGGTGGTGTACAACGTGCGCTGAGGCGCTGTCGGTGGCGCCCTCGCCAGCTAGGCTCTGGACAGGAAGAGCGCGTCGAAGGACACGCGGGAAATCGTGTCGAGCCGGCCGCCCACGCCGGCGTTGGCAAAGACGCGTCCGTCGCGCCGGAACACCTCGGCCGCGACAGCCATGGACTGCAGCACGCGCGGGATGGGCATGACGCCCAGGCGTTGCCGCTCGACGGGCCCGGTGCCATAGAAGTGCGTGGCCTCCAGCTGGTAGTCGAGGTCGCACCCGATCACGTAGACCTCGGTGCATCCCATCATGTAGGCCAGTTGCGCCGCGTCGAGCAACACGGTGAAGCCGCGATAGAGGCCCGTGCTGGCGTCCACCGCAAAGTGCCCCTCGTCCATCGTTGGCGCCTTGTGGAACGGCACCTCGATGGCCGGCTCGCGGTCGGGCGCGTCACGATACTCGGGCAGCGCCACCACATCGGAACGGTAGAACCGCTGTCCTACCGGCGCCTGCCGCACTTCCGCGGCGTGGGGCTGGTAGGTGAGCGGGTCCGAGAGCAGGTAGTAGGGCGTCTGGGGCAGCCCGAGGTCTGCCGCCAGGTACCCGCGATTCACCGTGAAGGCGACCTCGCCGCGCAGCTTCGTCAGGTCGAGCTGCGCCAGCGACGGGCCGTTGCCGACCAGGAAGCAGCGCGCGCCTCGATGACGGTCGCGGAACGAGGCCAGAGTTGGCAGCACGGTAGCGTCGGCGCTCAGTTGGCCGAGACGGGCCGAAGCCCCTTGTAGAGGAAGCGCTGGACGCGCTTGCCGTCCGCGCCCTCCGCCACGTAGATGTGGCCTTTCGAGTCCACGGCGATGCTGCTGCCGTTGGTGAAGCCGCCGGGAAAGTGGCCGGCGTGGCCGAACGAGCCGACGATCTCCAGGTCACGGCGGCGCAGAATCATCACCTTCGAGTTGCGCACATCTGGCACATACAGGAACTGCTGTCCGGGGTCGTGCGAGAAGGCCACGTCGTGCACCGTGCCGCCGAGCGTCCGCGGCGAAATCACCTTCTCGGTGACATAGGTGCCATCGGTCCTGAACACCTGGAAGCGGTGGTTGTTGCGGTCGCACACATAGACCAGCCCGTCATGACTGGTGTGCGCGCAGGTGACCAGGTCGAACTGCGTCGGCAGCGGCGCTGCCGGGTCGGGCACGTACCTGGTGGGCACGCTGTCGTCCGCCGGCTTGCCGTAGGCGCCCCACTGGCGCTTGAACGCGCCGGAATCGGCGTCGAACACGATGACGCGGCGGTGACGATAGCCGTCAGCCACATAGACCTCGTTGGCCTTCGGGTCCACTGACGCCGTGGCACCTCCCAGGGCATTGAGGTCGCTGCTGGGCGTCTTGCCTGCGCCCGGCTTGCCGAGCTGCAGGAGGAACGTCCCCTTCGCGGTGAACTTCAGCAGGTGCGAATCGTTGAGGTTGCCGACCCAGACGTTGCCCTTGTGATCCACGCTCAGGCCGTGCTCGCCGCCCGAGGGTGCCCAGGTGTAGCCCTCGCCGGGTC
>JAKFYA010000232.1 GCA_021731095.1 Acidobacteriota bacterium
GGACAGCGCCACCTATGGCCAGCCGGCGCTGACGGGCAATCGTGTCTATGTGAAAGACGACGGAGCCGTTTCCCTCTGGACAGCGCCATAATCGTCGCCCTGGCGGGCCACACAGGGCCGGCAGGAGACTCCACTGCGAAGTCTGACGGGTGACCGCATTAGAATTGCTGACATCTGCATGACTGCGTGGAGGAGATCCAGATGAAGCTCGGGTTCAGAGGTGTGCTGGCCGTTGTCCTGGCCACGGTGGCAGTGGCGTGTGGTGGCGGTTCCTCCCAGGCCCCTGGCGGGCAGGGCGTCAGTGCGCCAGCCGCGGCTCCGGTCAACGTCTCATTCGACAAGCTCGACTACCCGGTCTTTCCAGACGCCGACAAGGGGGCTGACCCGGCCGTGCCGGCTGAACAGGGTGGTCGGGGGTTCACCGGTGAGGGCTGGGAGACGAACACGACGTTTGACCTCCTCGGGGACCCCAGAGCCGTCAAGGGTGGGGTGTTCAGGGAGGCGATGCCCGACTTCCCGGCCACGCTCCGCTACGTGGGTCCCAACCTGTCGGTCTGGAATGCGATGCTGAGCGGCCTGGTCTACGAGACGCTCCTGGGCCAGGACCCGATCACGCTGAACTACATTCCCGTGCTGGCCACCCACTGGCAGGTGGCACCAGACAAGAAGACCTTCCGCTTCCGGCTGGACCCCAACGCGCGCTTCAGCGATGGACAGCCCGTCACTGCCGAGGATGTGGTGGCGACCTGGAAGCTGATGACCGACCCGACCGTGCAGGACCCGTTCCGGAACACGGAGTACGGCAAGTTCGAGCCGCCAGTTGCCGAGAGCCGATACATCGTCAAGGTGAAGGCCAAGCAGGTCACCTGGCTGTCCCTGCTCATCTTCGCGGGCATGCCGGTCTATCCGGCCCACGTGCTGAAGGACCTCAACGGCGAGAAATACCTCAAGGAGTGGAACGACCGGATGTTGCCAGGGACCGGCCCGTACATGGTGACTCCTGCGGACCTCGACAAGGGCAAGACCATCAAGATCCGGCGCCGCAAGGACTACTGGGCCGAGAAATATCGTCGCAACATCGGGTCTGGCAACTTCGACGAGATCCGTGAAGTCGTGGTCCGGGACCGGAACCTCGAATTCGAGATGCTGAAGAAGGGCGACCTCGACTACTACCACGTGAACCGGGCACAGATGTGGGTGGAGGAGCTGAACTTCGACAAGATCCAGCGAGGGTTGCTGCAGAAGCGCAAGGTCTGGAATCACAAGCCCGAGAGCATCGGTGGCATCGCGTTCAACATGCGTCGTCCCCCCTACAACGATGTGCGCGTCCGCAGGGCGCTCCGGCTGCTGTTCAACCGCGAGCTGATGATCCAGAAGCTGGCGTTCAACGAATACGTGCCGATGGACTCGGTATTCCCAGGCTCCATCTACGCCAATCCGAAGAACGAGTCGCTCAAGTTCAATCCCCAGGCGGCTGTCACCCTCCTGGCCGAGGCTGGCTGGAAAGAGCGCAACAAGCAGGGTCTGCTCACCAAGGGGGGCACGCCCATGGCCCTTGAGCTGCTGTACTACGACAAGGCATCGGAGAAGTACTTCACCGTCTGGCAGGAGGATCTGAAGAAGGTCGGCATCACGCTGAACCTCCGCTACGTCACGCCAGAGACGGCGTTCAAGATGCTGGATGATCAGACGTTCGACATGTTCTCGGTCAGCTACGGCGGCGGGGGCGTGTTCCCGTTGCCGTCGCAGTTCTACGACTCGAAGATGGCCGACTCGAAGGGGTCGAACAACACCACTGGCTTCAAGAACACGCGGGTGGACGAGATTCTCAAGGCCTACGAAGTGGAGTTCGATCTGGCGAAGCGCGTCACCATGCTGCAGGAGCTGGATGGCATCGTGATGTCGGAGCACCCGTATCTGCTGGAGTGGTCGGCTCCCTATGAGCGGTTCGTCTACTGGAATCGCTTCGGTCAGCCCAAGGGGCTCATCTCGCGCATTGGTGACTATCGCGATCCGGTCGGATTGTGGTGGTTCGACGCCGAGAAGAATCGTGCCCTGGACGCGGCGCAGAGAGACGCGTCGGCGAAACTGCCGGTGGGCGAGGCTGACGACAAGTACTGGCTGACCTTCACGCGTCGGGAAGAGAAGTCGGGCGACATGGCGGAGACGGGCAAGCACTAGGGACCATGACCAGCTACTTCCTGCGGCGTCTGCTGCTCATCATCCCGACGTTCATAGGCATCACCGTGGTGTCGTTCGTGGTGATGCACTTTGTGCCCGGTGGGCCCATCGAGCGGCAGATCATGGCCTACAAGATGTGCATGGCGCAGGATGGCGGTGGGGGCGGGGGCATCGGGAACTTCGGGACCGAAATCTCTCCCGAGGCTGTCGAGCAGATGAAGCAGTTCTACGGCTTCGACAAGCCGGTGCTCGTGCGCTATGGGCTCTGGCTGTGGAACGTGGTGCATCTCGATCTGGGCACGTCCTATCTCTACCAGGACCCGGTGTGGGAGGTCATCCGCTCCCGCTTTCCCATTTCGATCTTCCTCGGCCTCACCGGCTTCCTGCTGAGCTATCTGGTCTGTGTGCCTCTCGGCGTCATCAAGGCCGTGCGCCATGGGTCGCGCTTTGATGTGGTGAGCAGCGCGCTCGTCTTCCTGGGCTACGCGACGCCAGGCTGGGCGCTGGGCACGGCGCTCCTGGTCGCATTCGGCGGCGGGTCGCTGTGGAGCCTCTTTCCGCTTGGCGGTTTCCGTCCTGACGACTGGGAGTACCTGTCGCTGTGGGGCAAAATCACCGGCCAGGCGCACCACATGTTCCTGCCAGTGGTGTGCTACATGGTCGGCTCATTCGCCACGCAGACCATTCTGACCAAGAACTCGCTGATGGAGACGCTGGGTCAGGACTATGTGCGGACGGCGTTTGCCAAGGGGCTGAGCGAGCGGCGGGTCATCTTCGTGCACGCGCTCAGAAACTCGCTGATTCCCCTCGTGACCGGCTTCGGGCATGTCATCAGTCTCGTGCTGGCCGGGTCGTTCCTCATCGAGCGCGTCTTCAACATCGACGGCATGGGCTACCTGGGCTACAACGCGATCCTGCAGCGCGACTATCCGGTGGCCCTCGGCATTCTGGTTCTCGGCAGCGTCCTGATGCTGATCGGAAACATCCTGTCGGATCTCATCTACGCCGTGGTCGACCCGCGCATCCGCTTCAAATGAGTCCACGGTCCGAGTCCATCGTCCGGCGTCGCCTGCGGAAGTTCCGCCGCCTCAAGCGCGGGTACTACTCGTTCGTCCTCATCGTGGCCGCCTACGTCCTGTCGTTCTGTCTGCCGCTGTTCATCGGCAACATTCCGCTGGTCGTCCGGTACGAGGGGCGGTTCTTTTTCCCGATGGTCACCTTCCACGCTGCGCCGGAGTTCGGCCAGGCCGCCTTTGGCGAGCCCGACTACCGTGCGCTGAAGGACACCTTCAGGACCGAAGGCCGAGGCGACTTTGTCGTGATGCCGTTCTACCCGTACGGGCAGAACGAGCCGCTGCTTGACGTGCCGGGGTCCCCGCCACACGCACCGTCGTCGAGCCATGTGTTTGGTACGGACGATCGGGGGCGCGACGTGCTGGTGCGTCTCGCTTACGGCTTCAACATCTCGATGACGTTTGCCCTCTTCGTCACCGCGATTGGAATGGTTCTGGGTATCGCCGCGGGTGCCGCGCTGGGCTACATGGGCGGGAAGGTCGACATGTTCGGCCAGCGGGCCATCGAGATCTGGTCATCCCTGCCGTTTCTCTACACCATCATCATCATCAGCTCCATCGTGGTGCCCATCTACCTGCCCGGTCGGAACCAGCTGATGCAGCCCTCGTTCTGGATGCTGGTGGCCATCCTCTCGGCGTTCGACTGGATGGGCATCACCTATTACGTGCGTGGCGAGTTCTACCGGGAGAAGGCGAAGGAGTATGTCGGTGCAGCCATTGCGACCGGGGTCAGTGAAGGCGCCATCATGTTCAGGCACATTCTGCCGAATGCCTTGACGCCGGTGGTGTCCTTCACGCCGTTCACGATCGTCGCCAATATTGGTGCGCTGGTGGCCCTTGATTTCCTCGGGTTCGGCCTGCCGGCACCCACACCAAGTTGGGGCGAATTGATTGGTCAGGGCATGGGCAACCTGACCAAGTGGTGGCTGGTGGCGTTTCCCCTTGGCGTACTGTTTCTGACCTTGCTCCTCGTCGTGTTCATCGGCGAGGCCGTGCGTGAGGCGTTCGATCCCAAAGAGTATTCGCGGCTCCGATGATCACTCCGACGTTGCCCTCGCCGTCTGCCGCTGTCGCGCCGTCACTGGTGCAGATCCGTGGTTTGCGCACCCACTTCTTCACAGAGTCCGGTGTCGCCCGTGCCGTGGACGGCGTGGACCTGGACATCCGCGAAGGCGAGGTGCTGGGGCTGGTGGGCGAGTCTGGCTCCGGCAAGAGCGTCACCGCGCTCAGCATCCTGCGGCTGATTCCCGATCCGCCGGGGCGCATCGTCGGCGGTTCCATCACGTTCCGTGGACAGGACATGCTGGCGCTGCCGCTTGACGAGGTTCGGAGCATTCGCGGCCGGGAGATCAGCATGGTCTTCCAGGAGCCGATGACCTCGCTCAATCCCGTGTTCACGATCGGGATGCAGTTGACCGAGGTCATC
>JAKFYA010000426.1 GCA_021731095.1 Acidobacteriota bacterium
GTACTGAAGCACTTCGGGATGTCGCGCGGCAAACTCGTAGGTCGCCTTCACCACATCCATTGGACGCGAGGGCGCATAGCCTTCGGATGGCAAGGGAGGGAGGGGGACATTGGCGGGAGCGGCCTTCTGCGGCGAGAACGCCCTGGGGGCGGCCACTGCACCGTGATCGTGGTCGTGTTGCGGGCTGGCGCCGACTGTGCCAGACAGGCTGGCAGCGGCAAGAACCAGCGCGGTCAGGCTGGCAAGGAGCGTGTGGGTGCGGGAGCGCATGGCCCCATGCTACCCGATCTCGTTTCCCGTGCCGGCAAGCGCGCCTTCCTGGGGCTTGGGCACCAGCGCAAACGTCATGGTGCCGTCGGCAATGACCTGGCCGTTCACGCGCGCACAACCCTGCAATTGACCCATGCGGCTCCGTAGCCGCTTGACGTGCGCTTCGATGACAATCACATCTCCCGGATGCGCAGGGCGGCGGAACCGGACCCGCTCGATGCCCGCGAACACGATGAGCTTCTCGCTGTTGGCCGGCTTGGACAGGATCAGGATGGCCCCCACCTGGGCGATGGCCTCGGTGAGAATGGTCGGCGGCAGCGCTGGCTGCTCGCCCACGGCCTTCGACAGGTGCTTCTCGTTCAGCGTCACGTTCTTGATGCCGACGATCCGCTTGTCGGGCTCCAGCTCGGTGATGCGGTCAACCAGCAGGAACGGGAAACGGTGGGGCAGAATCCGCTCGATGGCGGCGTAGTCCAGCGGCAGCGTCAGGGTATCCACAGCCGCTTCAGTATATCCTCTGCCTCAAGCCCAGTTCCCATGAGCGAGCCTGCCCACCCCCGCCCGGCCACTGATACCGAGCTGCTGTCCACGCTGTTCGAGCTCGGCCGGGAAGTGACAGCCGTGCTCGACCTGGACGAGCTGCTGCCGAAGATTCCGCAGCTCATATCCCGGCTGACCCGGTTCAGCGCATTCTCCGTCTATCTGCTTGATGAGCGCCGCGAAGAGCTGGTGATTGCGTACGCCGTCGGATACCCGGCGGACGTGGCCTTCAGCCTGCGAGTCGGCGAAGGTGTGGTGGGTGCCGCCGTCGAAGAGCGTCGTCCCATTCTCGTGAATGACGTGACCGAAGAGCCACGTTACAAGGGCATCGTCCCAGGGGCGGTGTCGCAGCTCGCCGTGCCTCTCCGCCACAAGGGCAAGGTCGTCGGCGCACTGAACCTGCTGAGCGAGGAGCGGGGTGCCTTCACCGCGCAGGATGAAGAGCTGCTGCGGCAGTTCGGGGCCCACGTGGCGGTGGCCCTGGAGAATGCGCGGCTCTTCAGATCCGAGCGCCAGCTGGTCACGACGCTCGAGACGCTGGCCGAAATCGGGCGAGAGGTGTCCTCCATCCTCGATCTCGATCAGCTCCTGACGCAGATTGCCAGCCTGACCAAGCGGATGATCGGATACCGGACCTTCGGGATCTTCCTGCTGAACCAGGATCGCCAGCAGCTCGAGCTGAAGCTGGCCGTCCGGTACGGGGATGAGTCAGGGGTCAAACAGATTCCTCTGGGTGTCGGTCTGGTTGGCTGGGCCGCGCAGCACCGCGAGCAGGTACTGGTCAACGACGTGTCGCGCGACTCCCGGTACATCCCGGCGGTCCAGGACGTGCGCTCCGAGCTGGTGATCCCGCTGCTCCACAACGACCGCTGCATCGGGGTGTTCGACCTCGAGAGCCCGGACCTCGATGCGTTCACCAAGGAACATGCGGAGCTGCTCACGCTGCTTGCCAGCCAGGCCAGCATCGCCATCGAGAATGCGCGGCTGTACGAGGAGATCCGCCGCAACGAACTGCGCATGGAGAAGGAGCTCCGCATCGCGCACCGGATCCAGATGGCACTGCAGCCAGGGGATGCGCCCGAGCGGCTGCGCGGCGCCGACGTGGCGGGCCGATTCGCGGCGGCGCTGGAACTCGGCGGAGACCTGCACGACCTGCTGGCGCCCGAGCCGAACACGCTCGTGGTGGCGGTCGGGGATGTCTCTGGCAAAGGCGTACCGGCCGCGCTCTACAGCGCCTTTGCGGCGGAGCTCGTGCGATCGCGGACGATGCGACGCCGGTATACCCCGGAGAAGTTCTCCGTCGCCGGCGTACTGGAGGCCATGAATCGCCAGCTCCATGAGCGGCAGCTTGAGGAGTACTACTGCACGCTCTGTTACGCCCTCTTCGATCTGAAGCGCCGTCATGTCGTGCTGGCGAGCTCGGGCCTGCCGTATCCCGTCCGGGTCAGCGGAGGCCAGTGCAGCCAGATCCATCTGCCAGGCCTGCCACTCGGGTCGTTCCAGGGGGCAACCTACGATGAGGTCACCATGCCGCTGGCGGCCGGAGACGTCTTCGTGTTCTGCACGGATGGCATCTTCGAGGCCACGAACGTGGAGGGCGAGGAGTTCGGTGCGGCGCGGCTCATCGACGTGGTGCAGGCCAACCGGGACGCGCGCGCACGCGCCATCGTGGACGCGGTGTTCGAGGCGGTCCGCCAGTTCCGCGGCGATGCACGCCAGGACGACGACATGACGGCCGTGGCGGTGAAGATCACGGCATGAGCGAAGCGGTCGCGACCGGGCCGTGAGCAGTGCAACGGACCGGGATGCGGCGATGCCAGCGCCTGTCTGAGAATACGCACCCCCGGGTGACCCGGCGCGACCGTGGGCATCCTCTTCAAACCGCGTGCCCGGTCTGATGGGCGCCAGGGGCGCAGGAATCGCCCCCCGTCGTCACCTGGAGGCGTCAACCCTGTCACCGCTGGCGCGCCTGCTGGACGCATCCGGTGACGCCTGCCGCCGTCACGGACCCCGCCCTGTCAGTACATCGTGAGGTAGCGCTCGAGCTCCCAGGGCGACACGTGCCGGATGTAACTGTCCCACTCAGCGCGTTTCGCCTGCACGAAGTGCTGGAAGATGTGGTCTCCCAGCGTCTCCCGCATCAGTCCGTCCTTCTCCATCTCGTCAAGCGCTTCCGAGAGGTTGCCGGGCAGCTCGTCGATGCGGAGGTGCCGTCGTTCACGGTGACTCATCTTGTAGATGTTCTTGTTGACCGGTGGGCCAGGGTCCAGATCCCGCTCGATTCCGTCGAGGCCACTGCGCAACATCACCGCGAGCGCCAGGTACGGATTGCAGGCGGCGTCAGGCATGCGCAGCTCGATGCGCGTCTCCTCCGAACGTGCGGCGGGCACGCGAACCAGGGGACTCCGGTTCTGCAGGGACCAGGCAATGGCGGTGGGAGCCTCGTAGCCAGGCACCAGTCGCTTGTAGGAATTCACCAGGGGATTGGTGATGGCGCAGAATCCCTTGGCATGGCGCATCAGGCCGCCGATGTAGGCCAGGCAGGTGCGGCTGAGGTGCCACTCCGCGCGTTCCTCATGGAAGGCGTTGCGCCCCTTCGCGAGCAGCGCCTGATGCGTGTGCATGCCGCTGCCGTTCACACCGAAGATCGGTTTCGGCATGAAGGTGGCGTGCAGGCCGTGACGCGTGGCCACGTTCTTGACGACGAAGCGGAACGTGGCCAGGTTGTCGGCGGCGGTCAGCGCATCCTCGTCGCTGAAATCAATCTCGTGCTGACCCGGCGCCACCTCATGGTGCGCCGCCTCGACATGGATGCCCATCTGTTCGAGGACCAGCACCACCTCGCGGCGCACGTCCTCGCCAAGGTCAATGGGCGTCAGATCGAAGTAGCCGCCCGAGTCGTGGGTGTCTGTCGTGGGTTCGCCGTTGCGGCGCTGGAACAGGAAGAACTCGACCTCCGGGCTGGCACGCATGGCGAAACCGGCGGCAGACGCGACCGTCAGGGCCCGCTTGAGCGTCGTGCGCGGACAGCCTGGGAACGGAGAGCCATCCGGCGCGGCGATATCGCAGATGAGTCGTCCGACCTTGCCGGAGGCATCGTTGGTCCAGGGGAATACCTGGAATGTGCCAAGGTCCGGCCGCAGGAACATGTCCGATTCCTCGGTCCGGACAAAGCCCTCGATGGAGGACCCGTCAAACATGACCCGTCCGTCGAGCGCGTCTCCGAACTGGCCATTCGGCACCTCGACGTTCTTGACCACGCCGAGGATGTCGGTGAACTGCAACCGCATGAACTTCACCTGTTCGCGGTTGATCCGGTCGAGGATGCGGGCCTTGCGGTCGTCCTTCGGCATGTGCGGATTATGAGGCATCCTCACGGCACGGACCCGTGTGGCCGGTGCCGCGAGGACGGACTGGCAGGGCCTAGAGGAGGTGCGAGAGCAGCCCGTCGCGGAGCTTGGGCTCGAACCAGGTCGACTTGGGCGGCATGATGCCGCCTTCATCGGAAATGCGCATCAATTGGTCGACACCGACCGGGAACATCGAGAAGGCCACAGCGGCCTTGCCCGAGTCGACCAGGCGCTCGAGTTCCGCTGTACCCCTGGCGCCGCCGACGAAGTCGATCCGCTTGTCGGTGCGGACATCGGCGATGCCGAGCAGCGGGGCAATCACGGTGTCCTGCAGGCGGCTGACATCCAGCCTGTCCGTCTCCGGCGTGTCTGCTGGCGCTGGCGTCAGCGCCAGCGTGTGCCACTGTCCCGCGAGATACATGCAGACCTCTCCGGTCCTGCCGGGTGTGGTGCCGCCC
>JAKFYA010000279.1 GCA_021731095.1 Acidobacteriota bacterium
ATCGCTTCACCGAAGGCGGCCTCGAACACCACGTCGAAGCGCCCCTCTGTCAGGACCTCACCAGGCGGGAACGGCAACGGCGTGGTGTCGAGCGCCGCCCGCGCGATGGCGTCCTCAACCTGCCCCAGCTCGTGATCCAGGCCGCCGAGTGGCTCTCTGAACAGGCCGATGGTCTCGTAGAGACGGGCAATGGCGCGGCCCATGCCTGACGGAGGCCGGAAGTAGACCACCTCGACAGGCTTGTGGCGACCGATGCGGTCGAGACGGCCGATCCGCTGCTCCACCACCGTCGGGCTCCAGGGCAAATCAAAGAGCACCAGCCGCGTACAGAACTCGAAGTTCCGTCCTTCGCCACCGCATTCGGTGGAGATGAGGATGGAGGGCCCGTTGTCGAGGCGGAACTGCGCCACCTCGATGTCGCGTCGCGCCGGGGTGAGGTCTTCGTGGAACACGCCCACCTTCACCTGGCCCACGCGCTCCAGCACCGCCTTCACCTCGTCCAGTGACTCGCGGTGCGCGACGAACACGAGGGTCCGGTCGCCGTGCTTCCGCCACGTCCTGGCCTGCGCGGCCAGCCACGCCGTGCGCGGGTCGAGTCGCGCGGCCGCTTCGAGCAGCGGCTTCAGCGCCGTGGCTTCCGGTCCGCCGAGTGACCCAAGGGCGGCTGGCGTCTCGAGCGCGCGGCGAAGCCGCTCGCCACGCAGCCGGCGCTGCGCCGCATTCTCGGCCGTGGCCGCTCCGCCCTTCTGCGCCAGTGCGGCCGCTTCCAGCGCCGCCAGCGCCTGCCAGCCCTCGTCTACAACGGGCGTGGTAGGAAGGGTGGCCGGACGGGCGACGCGCGGCGGCAGGCCGCCAATGTCGCGCCGGCGTGTGCTGCTGGTGCAGGGCGGCAGCGGGCCAGGTGCGTCCAGGTGACGGGCCAGGGCCGCGTCGTCCGGGAACTCGTCGGGACGGAGCAGCTGCAGCAGGCGGAAGAAGCCGAGCGCGTCGTCTTCAAGCGGCGTCGCCGTGAGCAGCAACGCGTGCTGCGCGGCGGCGGCCAGCGGCGCGACGACCCGCCAGGCCGGATTGCCCGGATGTCCCAGGGGGCGCCGCAGATGGTGGGCTTCGTCCACGATGAGCAGGTCCAGCCCGGCGGCCACGGCCTGCTTCGCCAGCGTGGGCTGCGCCGTCAGGAGCTCCAGGCTCACCACGACGCGACGATGCACGTCGAACGGATTGAAGCCCGCGCCGAAGTCCGTGACCACATCCTCCAGCCGCTTCTCATCGAGCAGCACGAAGACCTGGTGATACTTGCGCCACAGCTCACCGAGCCACTGCACGGTCAACGTGTCTGGCGCAATGACGAGCGTGCGTTCGGCGCGGCCGGTCCGGATGAGGTGGTTGGCGATGAGGCAGGCCTCCACCGTCTTGCCCAGCCCGACTTCGTCAGCCAGCAGCCAGCGCACGGGGCCGTCCGTGGCCGTGGCGCGGGACGCGACATAGAGCTGATGCGGGAACAGGCGGATGCGCCCTCCGAGGAACGAGCCCAGTCCGTCGGCCTCGCGCATCTCGGCCAGGCGGAGCGCCTCCAGGCGGTTCAGGCAGTGGTCGAACCGGTCAACCGTACCGAGCGCCAGGCGCTCGATGAGCGACTGCGTGGGCCCGAGGGGCCAGAGGTCGCCCACGGCCACGTGGCGCCCGTCTGTCAGGGTTGCCGTGGCGCTGTCTGGCCGCGCGGCGACCACGACGGACTCGCCCGTCGCGATGATGCGGGCCTGGCTGCCGGGTCCGAGGTTCAGCGGCGCGAGGGCGTCAGAGTTGGCGGCGAGTCTGAGCGAGGTGCCGGTGAGCGGAAACTCGACCACGATGACGCGACCGTCGGCCGATACCACGATGCCGGGGCCAAGATCCGCGTTGAAGCGGTGAATGAGACGATCGCCGGGATTCCACAAGCGGTCCATCGTATCAGGCGTCTGCACCCCTTCGCCGGTTTGACAGACCCCTGAACGGGGGCCACACTGGAACCTGCGTGTCTGAATTTGCACACCGCGCCGGCGCCACGCTGATACGACCTGTCTCGCGCCGACGCTTCCTGGCGACGCTGGGAGCCGTTGCGCCCGCGCTGGCATGGCCCGACGGCCTGCGGGCCGCAGTCCTTGAGCCCCGCGAGCTGCACTTCGTGCATACGCACACCGCCGAACGGCTGGTCGTGGAGTACTTCAGGGACGGGCAGTACCTGCCTGACGCCCTGTCGACGGTGAACCACTTCCTGAGAGATTTCCGCACGGAGGAAGTGCACACGATTCAGCCGGAGCTGCTGGACCTGCTGCATCGGCTGGCGGGCGCCACCGACGCTACCCGACCCTTCCAGGTGATTTCGGCGTTTCGCTCGCCGAAGACCAACGCGATGCTGCGGTCGCACAGTGAGGGCGTGGCGGCGGGCAGCCTGCACATGGTGGGACAGGCCATCGACATCCGCATCGACGCTGTGCCGTTGCCGGCGCTGCGCGCGGCGGCGTTGTCGCTGCACCGTGGCGGGGTGGGCTACTACCCCGGGTCCAACTTCGTGCATGTCGACGTCGGCCGCGTCCGCACCTGGTAACCCTGCGCGACAGGGCGTGACCGTCCTGCCTTTCTAGAACAGCTTGTCCAGTCTGGCGTCGTGGCCATAGAGGTCTGCGGCGAAGTGAACCGCCCCGTCGCCGGGCATCACGGCAGCCGTCGTGTAGAAGATCACGACCTGAATCGGCTCTGCCAGCTCCACGCGGGCGTTGGGCTCGGCTTTCAGGGCCGCCATCACTTTCTCGCGTGTCCAGGCGGCGTCTGTGCCCAGCACCCACGTCGCCAGTCCCTCCGGATCTTCCACGCGGATGCAGCCGTGACTGAAGTCGCGCCGCGACCGCCGGAACAGCGTCTGCGCCGGCGTGTCATGCAGGTAGATGTCCTTGTCGTTGGGGAACAGGAACTTCACCCGACCCAGGGCGTTGTGCACCCCGGGCCGCTGCCTGAGCCGCACGTCGCCAGTGCCGAGCTCGGCGATGTGACCGGGCGTGGGCGCCAGCACCGCAGCCGTGTCTGCCTGCCCTCGGACGATTTCCATCTCCTGACGGGCCAGATAGGCAGGGTCCCTGCGCAGGATGGGCAGAATCTCCTTCCTGAGAATCGAGGCCGGCACGTTCCAGAAGGGGCGGAACACCACCGTCTTCATGGACGCAGCGAAGACGGGCGTGCGGGTGTCGAGGGCGCGACCGACGATGACGCCCATGTCCAGGACTGGCGGCGCTGCCGACGGCACGCTGTCCCAGGCGTACAGGCGGAACATCGGAATGTTCACCACGAGCAGGCGCTGGCTTCCAAAGTCCGGCAACCAGCGAAGGCGCTCCAGCGCCATTTCGATCTGGCGCACGCGCCAGGCGAGCGGCACGCGCAGGGCCGCCCGGGTGGCCGGCCCCAGCACGCCGTCTGGCTCCAGCCCATGGCGCGTCTGAAAGCGGGCCACGCCGACGCGTGTGCTGTCGTCATAGAGGCCGGCCTCCGCAGGTGTCGCCGCCGCCACCGTTGACGGAGCCGCGCCAGGCAGATCGCCGAGCGCCACCAGTCGGCGCCGCAGCATGGCCGCTTCCGCGAAGGCCGCACCGGGCCGGAGGGTGGCCGGCAGCACCAGCGTGCCGTAGGCCTCCGGGGTCATCGCCCGATACCGGGCCAGGGTCGTGCGCAGCGCACCGTACTGGGCTAGGGCCGGGGCCATGTCGACGGCCGCCTGCGGCAGCCGGTTGCCATCCAGCGCCGACCACAGCACGTCTGAGAAGCGGTGGGCTTCGATGGGCAGGTCGATCTGGAGGTTGAGCCCTCCCGGGTCCACCCGGCCCAGATGCAGGTGCCGGAAGTAGCGGAGCACGCCGGCCGTCAACTGGACGTCCAGCCGTGCCGCCCGCGACGGGTCGGTGGCCCGCTGGGCGTCTGTCTCGGCCGCCTGCCCGGTCAGGGTCGGCAGGCCGTAGTCCGCCGGGTCAAGACCGTCCCCCGAGGCAGCCTTCAGAAGATCCAGCCCGGCCCGCAGGCGCGGGGTGGCGCGCCCTGCGGCATCCACCCAGATGGGCGTACCACCGGTGTGCTCGTAGACCTCCCGCAGATCCTGGCCCTCGGCTTTCGACCGCGTCGCGCCGACCGCGCGCACCTCGCGGGTCATGGCCTGCGACAGGGTGTCCGCTGTCTGGGCCGACACCACGGAGGTGGCGACGAGAAACGCGAGCGCGACGATCAGCCGGGTGGACATGGCTGCTCCAGTCTATGTCCCTGTGTGCGCGCCGCCTGTCCATTTGCGTGCAACCCGCGTTGACGGCCCCGACACCGGTTCGGCGGGTGGTCTCGACCTGGCCCGGCATCCTCTGGCGGGACAGTGACTTCCGGCCACAGGTTCTGGCACCCCAGGGTGGCCCGGGCCGTGAATCCCTCTCGTCCCGAGGGGGACGACACCATGACTGTGAAGATCACACCGAACGACACCAGCAACCCACCTGGTGACTTGGCCTTTTAGCAGTGATTTCAGAAGCTGAAGGAACATAGGCGAGGTCGATTTGAACCTCGCCCTTGCCGACCGTGATGCGCTCGACTACGTTCTCTAC
>JAKFYA010000170.1 GCA_021731095.1 Acidobacteriota bacterium
GTCGAACACCCCTCGGTCCTGCGTCCGTCGGACCTGGCCGTGTATCGCGCCGACCGCATGGGCAAGGCCACCATTTTCGAGTCCGGCCGACTGTTGGTGGGGCTGAATGCCTTTGAACCTGGACAGTCCCATGCGCTGCACGCGCATGCCGGCATGGACAAGCTCTATCTGGTGGTCGAAGGGACCGGCCGCTTCCTGCTCGAGGGCCGGGCGTTGCCAATGGTCGCGGGTGACCTGCTGGTGGCACCTGACGGCGTGCCGCACGGCGTCGAGAACACGGGAAGTGGGCGCCTGCTCGTCCTGGCCGTGTTGGCTCCGGGGCCGTCCGTCTAGCGGCGACCGCCGAGCGCGCGGAGCGCAAGCGCCAGATTGGCCTGGGCCTGCTGATTGCCTGGAGCCAGCCGGAGCGCGGATTCAAACTGCACCCGCGCGTCTGGCAGGCGTCCCTGCGAGGCCAGTGCGACGCCGAGCAGGTTGGGACCATCACTGTCGTCGGGTGCCATCGCCATGAAACGCCGCGCTTCGATTTCCAGGTCGCTCCAGCGCTGACGGGCCACCAGGGCCAGGAGGAGCTGCTTGCGGGCGCCGCGATCGCCGGGCGTGACCTGCAGCGCCTGCCGCAGGAGCCGCTCGGCTTCGGCCGGCTGCTGCGGGCCGAGCAGCAACGCCAGATTCACCAGCGTGGCCGGGTTGTTCGGTTGCAGCCGTAGCGCCTCGCGCAGTTCGGTGATGGCACCCGTGCGGTCACCAGCACCGGCCAGCGCGATGGCCAGCCCCAGCCGGCCACGGACAAAGGCCGGGTCGGTCTGGACAACGGCCCGGTACTGTTCGATGACACCCCGGACGTCTCCGGCCTGAGTCAGGGCCTGCGCGTACTCGAGACGCGCCTCGATGATGTGGGGTGTGTTCGGGCGCAGGCGGATGAAAGTGCGGAACTGCTCGATGGCGCCGGCGATGTCTCCCCGTTCCAGCAGCGCCGAGCCGAGTGCGTGCCGGGCATTGGGCGAGTCCGGGGCCGCCTGGCGCAGGTGCCCGATGGCGCCCTCGATGTCACCCAGGTCTCGCAGCGCCATCGACATGTGTTCGTGGGCTCGCGCATGGGGGCGCCGGTCGAGCACGGTCTGCCAGATGGCGCGCGCCTGCTGGTAGTCGCGGTTGCGCGCGACCGTGGTGGCGCCCAGAACCACGATGAGGAGACCGCCAACGGCGACGGCGGTCCGCCGGCGGGACGTCTGCGCTCCCGCAAGCCGCCATGCGGCCAGCACGCCCAGCGCCACCAGGCTGGCCAGAGGCAGATACATCCGGCGCTCGGCCCCGACTTCGGTGGGGATGGGAATCAGACTCGAGGCCGGAGCGAGGGTGACGAAGAACCACACGCCCCAGAACCCGAGGGGCCTGTGGCGCCACAGCGCGCCCAGCGTCACGGCGGCCAGCGCGACCACGAGCGCGACCGTGGGTGCGGCCTGGCCGAAGGTGATGACCGTGGGCGAGCCATAGTCGAAAATCAGGCCGCCCGGCCAGAGCGCCATGCGCAGGTAGCCGACAATGATGGGTCCCTGGTTGAGCAGGTAGGTCCAGCGGGAGACCGTTTCTTCAAAGCCGCCCTCGGTAAAGAAGGGCAACTCGCGGGCGAAGAACGCGAAGAGCAGCCACGAGGCGAGCAGCATGCCGTAGAGATGGCGTCGCTGCGTCCACGCAGCCGACCATGTCGGAAACGCGAAGCAGCGGTCCCAGACCACGATCATCAGCGGCAGGGTGAGCGCGGTTTCCTTGCTCGCCACCGCGGCGAATGCCGCCACCACGGCGGTGATCTCCCACCGGTTGCCCCGCGTCCCATCAAGTCCGCGAATCGCCGCGTAGACCGCGACAAGGTAGGCCGCCGCCATCATCGACTCGGTACGCTGGGTGACGTAGTTCACCGTTTCGCTGTTGAGGGGGTGGGCCACCCAGAGCAGGGCTGCCAGGGCCGCGGGCCACACCACTGCGGTGCCTTCGGTGACGGCCAGCCCCGTGCGCCCGAAGGTCCGGCGGAGCAGGCCGAAGAGCGCCAGGCCGGCCAGAAGGTGTACGGCGATGTTCCAGAGGTGGTAGCCCTCGACGGCATAACCACCCCAGGCGTAGTTCAGCGCGAGCGAGAGATTCACGAGCGGGCGGCCGGTGACCGGAAACTGCGGGGGCGGGTGCAGCACGGCCCCGAGCTGGCTCAGGTCGCGAATCGACGGGTTCTCGATGATGGTGCGCTGGTCATCCAGCAGGAACGGACCGTGCCAGGCGTTGGCATAGGTCACCAGGCCCGTGACCACGATCAGCAGGGCAGGCAGCCACGTCGCGACGGTGCGTGATGGCGCAGCGGCCGCCGCACGGGTCGTGCGGCGTGATGGGGACGGCTGGGACACGTGACGCGGCTACGGCCGGGGCCTGGTCGGCTTGCCGAGTAGCTCGATCATGAGGCCCAGTGTCGGCGCGTATTCGAAGTGCGGATAGGCGCTTCCCTGACCGCCCAGGACCTCCGGGCCACCCTTGGCCAGAAACGCGCGCATCTCGTCGAGGTCACCCTTGATGGTGAAGGCCACGTGCTCGACGCCATCACCCAGGCGGAGATAGGAGTCGTGCCACGGGCTCTTCACGCCAGGCGTCTGCTGCAGTTCCAGGCCAACGGCGCCCGCCTTGACCATCGAGATGCGGACCGCCACGGTCTTGTCACCGGCATAGCCGGCGGGAAAGTCGATGCCCTTGGCGGTGATGAACTGGGGTGCCGGCAAGCCGAGCAGGTCATGGAAGGCCTTTGACGTCTTCTCGACATCCGCGAGGATCAGTCCGACATGGCTGACCTCCGCATGGCTCAGCAGCGTCGGCGTAGCCGGCGGTGCCGGACGCGTGGCAGCCGGGCCCTGCTGCGCGAGCTCGATAGTGGTGCCGAGCAGGCCTGTCATGTCAACGAAGGCAAACGGAGCGTTGGTCGTCTTGCCAACCGTCTGCACGCCGCCGCGCGCGACCAGCGCCGCCGCGCGTTCGGATACGCGGTCCGGCACGGCAAAGCCGATGTGCTGGATGCCATCGCCGTACTTGGCCACGAAAGTGGAAAACGGATTGTTCGGCCCAACGCCCTGGCCGAGGTCGATGCGGAAATTCGGCAGCGCAATCTGGGTGATGCGGATGGTGGCGGTTCCACCGCCAGGCATGTCGACATCCACCGTGCTGATGCGCGGCACGGGCACGCCGAACACGTCGGCAAAGCGTTTGGCAGACGCGTCGATGTCGCGCACGGCCAGGCCGACGTGGTCGAGCGTGGCACCCGCGAGCGGTGCCGGTGACTGGGCGAGCGCGGGGGCGGCCACGCCGAGCAGGGCCGCGCCCGAGAGCGCGGCAGCCAGCACTAGACGCCGCAGTGCGGAGCTGGCGGAGCGGACGGCGACGGCGATCCGGAGTGATGTGCGCATGACGGGCGATTCTCTCTGTTCAGGGGCGTGATGACAAGCCACGTGGATGGCTGCAGGCCGGCCGCTCGGGCGAAGGGCTCGGTTGTGCCGAAATGGTGGCGGTAGGCCGACACCCAGTTCGTGGCCATATCGCGCTGCGCCGTGCCCAGGTCCAGCCGGCCGCTGCAGACCAGTTGCGGCAACAGGTCTTCCAGCTGATCTTTCACGCGGGCATTCCAGCGGCGCTCGCCGTAGCGCTGTGGCCAGAGATTGCGCGCGTCTGTGGCGCCACCCAGTTCCGGGGTGATCAGGTAGTCCAGCTCGTAGTGCTCCGGCGGCACCTGCTCCATCCGGTAGAGGCGCAGGACCTGTGCACGGAGCTCGGCGGTGATGGGCCGCGTGCGCCGGATGCCGGAACAGAGCTCGTGCGCCGTGATGGGCGTGGTGGCGCCAGGGGTGAGGCTGGCGATGGGCAGGGCATCCGGTTCGGGCAATGCCGCGCTGGTGTCACGCGAAGCGGACCACGGGCGTGTCAGGACTACCAGGGCCACCAGACACGCGGCCGCAGCCGTCCACCAGGGGCCGGACAGCCGAAGTGAACCGGCGAGTCGCACCGACATGGAGGGCGCGGTCAGCGCCCGGCCCAGTCGTTGCCGCGCAACCGCGTGCGTGGCCGCGCCAGGGTCAACCGTGGGCACGGCCAGGGCGTCAACAGCCCGGCTGAACGATTCCAGCGTGGCGCGCCGACCGGCGCAAGCAACGCAGGCGCTGAGATGACGTTCGAGGGTGCGCCGGGTGGTCTCCGGGAGTTCCCCGTCCAGCAGCCGTACCAGGTCGACGTCCGTGGGGTGGGCACTACGGCCGAACACGTGGCGCCTCCTCTCTGGCGGCCTGCAGGTGGCCCAGTGCTCGCGCCACCGACTTGGCGACGCTGCCAAGCGACATGCCCAGCGTCGACGCAATCGCGCGGTACGCGAGCCCCTCGGCCCGGAGCTGCAGCACCTGACGGTCGCGGACCGGCAAGGCCTCGAATGCGGCCCGGAGTCGAGCGGTGTCGCGGGCGGAGGCCAGCTCGGACTCGGGGCTGGCCGCCCGGTCTGGCACGGCAGCCGTTTCGGGTGCCAGGGCCACTTCGGTTCTGGCCCGGCGGGCCAGCCTGGCCCGTTGTTTCAGCGACTGATTG
>JAKFYA010000468.1 GCA_021731095.1 Acidobacteriota bacterium
CCTCTACGGTCCGCAGCGCCTCCTGCACTCGGGGAGCCTGCCGCCCGAGCTCGTCTATGCGAATCCGGGCTTCCTGCGCGCCTGTCACGGGATCGTGCCGATGCGGGGCGTGTTCCTGCAGCACTACGCCGTGGACCTGGGCCGGGCGCCCAATGGCAGCTGGTGGGTCCTGGCAGACCGGACCCAGGCGCCCTCGGGCCTCGGCTATGCCCTGGAGAACCGGCTGGTCACGGCCCGCACCCTGCCCTCGCTGCTGGACCAGTGCCACACCCGGTCGCTGGCCCGGTTCTTCGACGACACGTTCGACGCGCTCCGCACCCTGGCGCCGCGCGGAGGCGACTCGCCCCGCGTCGTGGTGCTGACTCCGGGGCCGCACAACGAGACCTACTTCGAGCACTCCTATCTGTCGAAGCACTGGGGCGTGCCGCTGGTCGGAGGCGACGACCTCACGGTCCGTGACCGCCGCGTGTACCTGAAGACGCTGGCCGGGCTGAATCCTGTCGACATCATCGTGCGACGCATCGACGACAGCTTCTGCGATCCGCTGGAACTGCGCGGCGATTCGCTGCTGGGTGTGCCGGGCCTGACCGACGCCGCACGCGCCGGCAACGTGTACATCGCCAATGGTCTGGGCAGCGCGCTGGTGGAGACCCCGGCATTGATGGCCTTCCTGCCAGGGCTCTGCGACGCACTGCTGGGCGAACCGCTCCGTCTGCCGTCGGTGGCGACGTGGTGGTGCGGCCAGGAGAAGGCGCTCGCGGGCGTGCTGGCTGATCTGGAACGGGTGGTCGTCAAGCCAACCTTCCCGCGATTCGGCCAGCGGGCCGAGTTCCCGGCCGCGATGAGCGTCGAGGCCCGCCGCGAACTGACGCGGCGCATTCAGGCCAGCCCCGGACAGTTCGTGGCGCAGGAGCAGGTGGACCTGTCGTCGGCGCCCATCCAGACGCACCGTGGCCTCGAGCCGCGCCACGTGGTGTTGCGGGTCATGGCCTCGTGGGATGGCTCGTCCTACTCGGTTCTGCCCGGAGGCCTGACACGGGTCGCCACCGGCAGTCAGTCTCTCGTGGTGTCGATGCAACTGGGTGGCAGCAGCAAAGACACCTGGATTGTGAGCCGCCGCGCGCCAGCCGAACACGAACCGCGCATGGCGGCACGTCCGGCAGACACCGACTCCGGCGGCACGGAACTGTCGAGCCGCGTCGCCGACAACCTCTTCTGGCTGGGCCGCTACGCCGAGCGGCTGGACCAGACCGCACGGCTGCTGCGCGCGCTCCTGCCAGGCCTGTCTGGTGAGGCCGAGCTGGGCCGCGGCGCGGCCATCGGCGTCATCCTGCACTTCCTCCGTGGACTGGACCTGCTGCCCCGCGAGTTCCAGCACGCGCCGATTGCGCAACAGTGGTGGCGCCTGCAGGGACTGCTGGGCCAGATGGTGCTCGAGCCGGAACACCCGTCGGGCATTGGCTGGAACCTGCGGCAGATCCGGCGGCTGAGCTGGGAAGTGAAGGAGCGCCTGTCCCAGGACACCTGGCGCGTGCTGCAGCAACTGGACCGCGTGGGCGAAGGGGACGCGCCCACCAACCCGGATCGCCGCTTCGTCGCGGCCATCGATCGCCTGGACGACGTGGTCATCATGCTGTCGGCCTTCGCGGGCCTGCTCGCGGATCACCCCGTCAGGGGACACGGCTGGCGTTTCCTGGACATCGGCCGCCGCGTGGAGCGCGCACAGCAGATGCTGGGGCTGCTGCGTGTGGGCGTGGCGCAGGCGCCGTATCCCGACGATGCCTGCCTGGAGGTGCTCCTGCAGGTCGCGGACAGCGCCACCACCTACCGTTCGCGCTATCTCACCGCCATCCGCACCGGCTATGTGCTGGAGCTGCTGCTGATGGACGAGTCGAATCCACGCTCGGTGGCCTACCAGCTTGCGGCGCTGCAGGACCAGGTGCAGAGCCTTCCGCAACTGGACGAACCGCAGGGACCTGCGCACGAGCGCGAGCTGGCGGCCCTCCTGCTGTCCGACGCGCGAGGCGGAAGACCAGACGAGCTGAAGCGGCGCGACCATGGCGGCCGGCGACTGGTGCTCGAAGCGCACCTCGGCAGCCTGGGTCGCGGGGTGGCGGATCTGTCGGACGCGCTGACCGCGCGGTATCTCAGCCACTCGACCCTGTCGCGGCTGGCGTCCTCGCGATGACGAGAGCCGCCGTGCGCTACCGCGTCACCCACGCCACCCACTATCGCTACAACGCGCCGGTGTCCCAGTGCCTCAGCGAGGCCCGCCTGACGCCGCGCACCCTGCCGTGGCAGACAGTCGAGTCGACGGTCATCACCTCGGTCCCGGCGCCAGCCTCCATCACGACCCGACGCGACTATTTCGGCAACATCGTGAGCGCCTTCTCGATTGTCGAGAGCCACGAACGCTACTCGACGCTGGCCACCAGTCTGGTCGAGGTGCGTCCACGACCGGCCCTGTCGACCGGCGTGCCGTGGGAGGCCGCCCGCGATGCCCTGCGGGCCCACCTCACGTCCGACACACTGGCCGCGCTGGAGTTCACCTGCGAGTCGCCGTTCGTGCCAATGGCCTCGGAACTGGCCGCGTATGCGCGCCCGTCGTTCACGCCAGGGCGCACGCTGACCGATGCGGCCCGCGACCTCTCGCACCGGGTATTCACCGAGTTCGCCTACAAGCCCAGCTCGACCGCCATCGACACGCCGCTCCTCGATACGCTCCGGCTCCGTCGCGGCGTCTGCCAGGACTTCTCGCACGTGATGATCGGCGCGCTGCGGGGACTGGGTCTGGCGGCGCGCTACGTCAGCGGCTACCTCCGGAGCGGCGGCGACTATCAGGGCGCCGAAGCCTCGCATGCCTGGGTCAGCGTCTTTTGCCCCGGTGATGGCTGGGTGGACTTCGACCCCACCAACGACGTGCTGCCCGACACCGGACATGTGACGGTGGCCTGGGGTCGCGACTATGGCGACGTGGCGCCGGTGAAGGGAATTGCCCTTGGGGGTGGCAAGCAGGTCGTCGATGTGGCCGTGCGCGTCGACCCGGAGCCGTCCAGCCAGTCAGGCCAGTCCCGCCAGGCCGACCAGAGCAATCAGGCAACCCGACCAGGCTCCCTGTAGGACCGCCGCCAAGCGCCCCTGGCCCCTGGGCAGTCACTTGCCGGAATCGGCCGTCCCGGCTACAATCAGTGTTTCGCGTCGCTCGATGGGCGCGAACAGACCAGCACTGGGACGTCGTTCAACGGTAGGACACCACGCTCTGGACGTGGTTATTGGGGTTCGAATCCCTACGTCCCAGCCATTCCGCTCGGTCTGCCCCCCGCCTTCCTCGCCGCTCTCCCGATCCGAAACTAGAATGGTGGCACTTTTCCTGATGGAGACCGCCACCGGTGTCTGAACCCGTCACGCTGATCACGGGCACGCGCAAGGGCATCGGCCGCGCCCTGGCGGAGCACTATCTGGCGCTGGGCCACCAGGTGTACGGCTGCAGCCGCCAGGAGACCGATCTCGAGGCGGCCCGGTACCGGCACTTTCCACTCGACGTGACCGATGAGAAGGCCGTGCGGCAGATGCTGGCGGACATTCGCCGCGAGGCTGGCGGGCTGGACCACGTGGTGAACAACGCCGGCATCGCGTCGATGAACCACGCGCTGCTCACGCCGATGGCGACCGTCAGGTCCATGCTGGACACCAATGTGGCCGGCACGTTCCTGGTGAGCCGCGAAGCGGCCAAGGTGATGAAGGCGCGCGCGTTCGGCCGCATCGTGAACGTGATCTCGGTGGCGGCGCCGCTGCGCCTTGAAGGTGAGGCGGTGTATGCGGCGTCCAAGTCGGCGGTGCAGACGCTGACCCAGATTCTGGCGCGCGAACTCGCGCCGTTCGGCATCACCGTCAACGCCGTCGGACCCGGCCCGATCATGACGGACCTGATCCGGTCGGTGCCGAAGGAGGCGCTCGACCGGTTGCTCGAGCGTCAGGCCATCCGGCGGATGGGCACAGGCGACGACGTCATCAATGTCGTGGACTTCTTTCTGCGCCGGGAGAGCGACTTCATCACGGGGCAGTCGCTGTTTCTGGGCGGCGTGTCGTGAGCGCCCTGCAGTTCCTGCGCGACCGGTTCGCCGCCGCGGCCGACACGCCGGCCATGGTCTGGCGGGACGAGGTCTACACCTACGGCCAGTTACTGGGGATGCTCGACGGGTGGCGGGCGCGCCTGGCGACGGAACACGTGCGCGCCACCGACATCGTCAGCCTGACGGCGGAGTTCTCCCCGAACGGGGCCGCGGCACTGCTGGCCCTCTGTGAGCAGGGCTGCACGGTGGTGCCGCTGACGGCTTCGGTATCACAGAAGCGCGCGGAGTTCCTCGAGATCGCCGAGGTGGGGCTGGACATCGCCCTGACCGCCGACGATGCACCGGTCTTCACGCTGCTCAGCCGGCAGGCGACTCACGCGCTCTACGACAGGCTATGGCGCGAGCGCCATCCCGGACTGGTGCTCTTCTCGTCAGGGTCGACGGGCCGGAGCAAGGCCGTGCTGCACGACGCCCACCGGCTGCTCGACAAGTTCAGAACCCGCCGCCAGGCAAAACGCACG
>JAKFYA010000144.1 GCA_021731095.1 Acidobacteriota bacterium
AGCGACGGCCGATTGCGCGGCGTCCGGTCTCCGCCGGTGACAAATGCCGGCGTGGCGAGCACGGCAGGCGTACCGGCCACCCGGGCACGGCCCGGTCTATAGAGCAGCCCCACGCGGATGGCATCGGTCCCGAGGGCATTCACCTGCCTCGTGGCCGCGTCCACGTCGACGAACGCAAACGTTCCCGGGCCCGTCGCCGCGTTGAGCCGCTCCACCAGAAATGCCAGGGCGCTCTCGGGTCCGTAGCCATCATTCTCCAGTTCCAGCAGTGCGACCACATCGGCGCCAGACCCGACAATGGCGTCCACGGTCTTGGGCCACTGACGTGCGAATTCGGCAGGACTGGAGGCCCCACGGCACTCGGTGGCCTCTCCGGCCACGCCACCGGTGCATCCACGGGCGGTGTTGAAGAAGTTCAGCAGGTTGAGACTGACCACCCGGAGCATGTCAGCCGGTGGCGGAGGCGGAACAGGTCGGGCATTGGTAGGTTCGAACCTGACCGTGCCGGTCAGCGCACCGATGGGTCTGACCCGAAACGCCTTCGGGCTGGCGGCGTGCCCGCCCCAGGTGTACGTCAGTACACCCACGATGCCGGTTGCCGTGTCACCAGCCCGGAGCGGATTGGCAGCCGACAGCGGGCGCCCGCCCCGCCCGAAGAGAATCGGATCAGGATTCTGGGCATTGGAGCCATCATCCAGGACCAGCCGGTTGCGGTCGTTGGCGGCGCGGCGGGCGACAGCGGCGGGACCCGGCACTGCCACTTCGGTCGGCTGGACGAGCCGTCCACCGGACGACAGGACAACCTGGCCGAAGCGGCCCAGTTGGCTGTGATCCGTGACGGAGAGTTGCTGCGGCAATCGGACCAGCATCCCCTCAAGTCGCTCAAGCGCCTCGACCGAGCTGAATGGCAGCATCACGGTGGAGGGCAGAACGGCCCCTGCTCCGCACCGGGCGACCGCGCGGGCAGCAACCTGGGTTTGCCCTTCGTACTCGGCGACCTCCCCTGCCACCGCCACCACGTCACCCGGGCGAACCTCATCACGGGCCCCGTTGAAGACGAACAGACCATCGGACGTGGCCACGTCGCCGTCACCGGTCCGATCCTGGAGATAGAACCCGCCCAGCGCCGGCGTGGCGCCTTCGAAGTCGCCGACGACCACGCCTCGCGTCACCACCGTGTTGCCCACCAGGGGGCTTTCAGCCCCTGAGCCCTGGATGGTGAAGGTCGGTGTCATGACGGCTTCGCAGAGTTCGGCCTGGGCAGCCAGCCGCAATTCGCTGCGACTGGCGCCCAGTGCCAGACACAGGGCGGCGACTCCGCAGGTCCGACGCAGAACGGTCGAGAGGAGGATGCGCGTCATGAGGTCCCTGAAGTGCGCGTTGCCATAAGCCCGTACCGCCCACTGTATTACGGGTCGGGCCCTGTACCGCTCCGGCTAGAATGACCGCAGCCGCGGCCTGCGCCGCCCCCATCCCGTGAGCCATCGACGGTTCGGCATCTCGACGCATCTGTTTCAGGGCAGCCGGCTGACGGCAGACCACCTGGGAGCCATCCGGCGCGCCGGGTTTGCCGACATGGAGCTGTGCGCCACCCGCTCGCACTTCGACTACACGAGCCCGGCTGCCGTGGCGGACCTGGGCCGCTGGCTCGCCGAGCAGCGCCTCACACTCCATTCCGTGCATGCACCGGTGGCCGAAGCGGTGCGGGGACAGACGTGGGTGGCACCGTACTCGACAGCCTCAGCCAGCGAGCCCCGCCGACGTGCGGCTGTGGCAGAAGTGGCCAGGACGCTGGCCATGGCCCGGTCCATTCCCTATCGCTATCTCGTGCTCCACCTTGGGGTGCCCGAGACGCGCGATACGCCGGCGAGCGACAATCTCCTGGCGGCTGCGCGGCGGAGCCTCCGGGAAGTTGCCGCCCTTGCGCGCGAGGTCGGCGTGACCGTGGCGGTGGAGGTGCTGGGCACCGGGCTGGCCTCGGCGGCCATGCTCGTGCGGCTGCTGGAAGACGAACAGGACCTTGACCAGACGGGCATCTGTCTCGACCTCGGCCACGCGCACCTGCGCGGTGATCTGGTCGAGACCATTGAAGCGGTGTCAGGCCACGTGCTCCTGACGCATGTACACGACAATGCCGGACGACGGGATGAGCATCTGGCTCCGGGTCAGGGCACGATCAACTGGGAGGCCACGGTCATGGCGCTCCAGAAACTCGGCTACGACGACGTGCTGATGTTCGAACCCGCAGCCGGCGGGGACACGGCCACGACCTTGCGCCGGTGCGTCGAAGCCCGGCAGCGGCTTGACGGACTGTTCATTACCTTCTGAGAGACGGGACAGAACCTATGCAGACCTATATCGCGGACATCGCGGCCCATGTCGGGCAGCAGGTCACCCTGCGCGGGTGGCTGCACAACCGGCGCTCAAGCGGCAAGATTCACTTCCTCATCGTCCGCGACGGCTCCGGCTTCATCCAGGCCGTGGTGTCGAAGGCCGCCGTGGGAGACGAGGCCTTTGGCCGCGCCGATCATCTGTCGCAGGAAACGTCACTGTCCGTCACGGGCACCGTCCGCGCCGACACACGCGCCAAAGGCGGGTACGAGCTCGACGTCCACACCTTCGAGGTGCACGGCGACTCGCACGACTACCCGATTACGCCGAAGGAACACGGCGTCGACTATCTGATGGACCGCCGCCACCTGTGGATTCGGGCCGAGCGCCAGGCGGCCATCCTCCGGGTCCGGCACGAAGTGATCAATGCCGTTCGCGACTACTTCAACGGCCGCGGGTTCATTCTTTGCGACACGCCCATCTTCACACCTGCGGCCTGCGAGGGGACGACCACGCTGTTTCCTGTGCAGTACTTCGACGACACCACGGCGTATCTGACCCAGAGTGGCCAGCTCTACAACGAAGCGAACGCGATGGCGCTCGGGAAGGTGTATTGCTTTGGTCCAACCTTCCGGGCCGAAAAGTCAAAGACCCGGCGGCACCTGACGGAGTTCTGGATGGTCGAGCCGGAAATGGCCTACGCCGGCCTGGACGACATCATTGAACTGGCCGAGGGGCTGCTGACCTCGGTGGTGGCGCGCGTGCTCGACACCAGAAAGGCCGAACTGGCCGTGCTGGAGCGCGACACGAGCAAGCTGGAGGCGGTGACCGGCCACTTCCCGCGCCTGCGCTACGACGAGGCCGCGAAAATACTGCAGGACAAGGGACTGCCCTTCCAGTACGGCACGGATCTGGGCGGCACGGACGAGACGGTCCTGTCCGAGCAGTTCGACAAGCCGCTGTGTGTCACCCACTATCCGAGCGACATCAAGGCGTTCTACATGAAGCCCGACCCGGAACGGCCCGAGCAGGCGCTCTGTGTCGACGTGCTGGCCCCGGAAGGGTACGGCGAGATCATTGGTGGTGGTGTCCGGTTGGACGACTACGACCTGTTGCTGGAACGGATCAAGGCGCACGACCTGCCCCAGGACGCCTTCGAGTGGTATCTGGACCTGCGACGCTACGGCACGGTGCCCCACGGCGGCTTCGGCATGGGCATCGAGCGCTGCGTCGCCTGGATCTGCAAGCTGGACCATGTGCGGGAAACCATTCCGTACCCGCGTATGCTGTACAGGCTGTATCCCTGAGCTCCGCCGTCCACGACACGTCCACATCTGCATGAAGATCGGTCTCATCTCCCTCGGCTGTCCCAAGAACCTCGTCGACTCCGAGGTCATGCTCGGCCTTGCCGCCCGTGAGGGCCACCAGCTCACCCGCGACGCGGCCGACGCGGACGTGCTGGTCGTGAACACGTGCGCGTTCATCGACGGCGCCAAGCGGGAGTCCATCGACACGATTCTGGAGATGGCGGAACACAAGAAGACCGGGCGGTGTACCAGGCTGGTGGTCACCGGCTGCATGGCCGAACGGTACCGGGACGAGTTGCTGGAACAGATTCCCGAGATCGATGCCGTCCTCGGCACGGGAGAAGTGCCCGAGATTGTCCGGGCGCTCGGCCAGGGTGATGCCAGATCTGGCGCCGGCCCGTCGGGGCTGGTACCGCTGCTCCGCGCCGACGGTACCGCTGTCGGCGATGCCCTGCCAGTGCCGGACGCGAGGACCGGGAACGGCCTGCCGACCTATCTGTACGACGCCGACACCCCGCGGCTCCTGGCGACGCCTCGCCACTACGCCTACGTGAAGATTGCCGAGGGGTGCGACTACAGCTGCGGCTTCTGCATCATCCCGACCCTGCGCGGCAAATATCGCAGCCGGTCGGTGGAGTCGATTGTCCAGGAGGCCACGCGCCTGGCTGCCGGGGGCGTCAAGGAGCTGCTCCTCATCTCGCAGGACACCACCTTCTACGGTATCGACCGGGGAGAACGGGGTGCCCTGGCGACGTTGCTGGGCCGGCTTGATGAGGTCGAGGGGCTGGAATGGATCCGCCTGCTGTACCTCTATCCGACCACCATCACCGATGCCGTGCTCAAGGCCATTGCCGACAGCCGCAAGGTCTGTCGCTACATCGACCTTCCTCTCCAGCACGCGTCGGACGCGGTGCTGAAGCGGATGCGCCGACCCGGCACGCGTGCC
>JAKFYA010000026.1 GCA_021731095.1 Acidobacteriota bacterium
CCGGTATCGTCTAGGGGTCAGGACACGTGGTTCTCAGCCACGGGACCGGGGTTCGAATCCCCGTACCGGTACCAACTCTCCTCGTCGCGGGTTAGCCCACACTCCGAACAGTCAGCGCCGCAGTCAGCGAGGTCGAGACCTCCGTGCCGCTGCTCAGACGCACCTGGCGTCCGCGCGTCGCCAGCACCACACCGGTGCCTGCGCCTCCGCCCACGAGCGCGCCTTGCCCGGCACCCTTCTTCCCGCCGAAGAGTCCACCGATCAGGGCGCCGGCACCAGCGCCAATGCCCACCTTCGTCGCATCCTCACCCTTGGTAGCCTCGGCCAGGCGTGACACCGGGTCGATCGCGGCGCCGTAGCGGACACCGGAGGCCGTGATGGTCCGCAGGTCGAAGGCGAGCCGGGCACGGCCTTTCACGCGCCCTGCCTCGTCCACTGCGGTCACGACACCCGTGAACGTGGCGCCAGCCGGCAGCACCGCGCGCCCGCCCACGAACACCGGGTTCCTCAGCGTGGCCGTCACCTCGTCACCGATCTGGCTCGAGTCAGAGGCTAGCGAGGTCGTGAGGGTCAGCGCCAGCGGCGTCCCGGCCGGAATGGTCACCTCGCCACGGCTCGACATCGGCGGTCGAGACATCGTGGTGGCGCCACCAGTCGTGCGGGAGACCGGTGCCGAGGCCTCGTTGCGCGTCGTCACCGTGGTCGTGGTCGTGGTGACCGTGCGCCCCGGTTCCGGGTCCGGGGGCACGTTGGTGTCGGTGCCCGGCGCCGCACAGGCGGAGACCGAGACAGCGACGGCGAGGGTCAGCAGAAGGCGCGGCACGCGGGCAGACCCGCGTAGGCGACTCACTTCGCCTCGGCTGAAAGATTGCGCGGCGCGCTCTTCTGCAGCGCGTCCACCAGGCGCCGGCCGGAGGGAGGCACGGCAATCGAGTGGCCGGTGACAATGGTGCGCGCGTTCATCTTCCGCCCATACACCTTGCGGCTGGCGTCATCGTCAGGCCGCAGTGACGCGCCGTCCAGCGACACGCCGGCAAAGAGCCCGCGGCTGCGCGAGTAGCTGAGAATCTCGGCCCGCATCGTGGCATCGGTCGCCGCACTCAGATCGCGCCCCTTGGGACCCACCGCCGCGCTGGCATTGGCGCCCAGCTTCACCTTGCTGCTGAGCATCGCGTCCACACCGCGCCGGTTCATCACCAGCAGCACGAGGTCCGTGGCCTGCGCACCCAGCTGCAGCCCGACGCTGCCGCCGTCCAGTGCATACATGGCCGGCGCGCCCCAGCGTCCGCCGAACGCTTCGCCACTGCGGCACACCATCGCGCCGCGGCCATAGTTACCGCCAAAGCCCATCGCAATCTTCAGCATGGACGGAATGACAATCACACACTCCGCCTTGTCGAGCAGCTCCTGCGGAATGTTGTCGGGTACACCGAGCACTTCTTCCAGCACGACGCCGGACTCTTCAAGACGACCCTGCTCCTTGTTGTCAGCCGCGAACGAGACGGACGACAACAGCAGCACGCAAAGCGTGGATAGACCAGTTCGAAACATGTGAGTGACCTCTGATGGGAAACCTGGATCACCCGGAACACTGTGGCGTCGGGTGATGCGTGGTCACGGAAGGACCGGGAGGAAGGCACCGGAACCGTGAGGTCCGGGTAGGAGCACTGTAGCGCGGTCGTGTGTGCCAGGTCTGTGCTGTTCAGCACCATTGCGCAACGCATGGCGAGCGGGTCTCAGAAATGAAGCTTCGCAGCGAGCTGCACGACGCGCGGGTCGCCGGCCGAGGTGATGGTGCCGAACGCCGCGCTGCCAGCGACACCGTTCGGTGCGCCCAGGGGCGGCGTGTTGGTGGCATTGAACACCTCCACCCGCAGTTCCAGCGCGCGGGCGCCCCCAAGTGCCAGGCGCCGGCTGAGCACCAGGTCGAGGTTACGGTAGCCGGGACCGCGCACCGGATTGCGCGAGGCCGAGCCAAGCGTGAACTGCGGCGCCACCGCGAAGGCGTCTGCATTGAACCACCGGGCCACGCGTCGCTCGTCAGCTGGCAACGTCGGGTCGCCCACCAGGTTCGGGCGCTGCGTGCCAAAGCCGGCGAACGCATTGAAGTTGGTCGTCTGCGTCACCGCCACAGGCACGCCTGATTGCACCGTGACGATGCCGGATAGGGACCAGCCACGCAACGCCGCGCCCATCCACCCACCCGGCACGACGCGATGCCCCGTACCCACCGGCAGTTCAGCCGTGAACGAACCGACAAGAACATGGGGGATGTCGCCGGTGGAATAGTCGCGCTCGCGCGACAGGTCGAAGCTGTCCGCGACCGGGAAGTTCGCCACCGGACCAGTGAGCACCGACGCATCGAACACGGATGACGCCGTGTCCATCAGCCGTGAGCGGGTGTAGCTGAGCAGGTAGGACACGCCGTGGGTGGGGCGTTGTTCCAGCTTCAGTGTCAGCCCGCGGTAGCTCGTCGTGCCCACGTTGTTCCGGTAGAGACTCACGGTCGTGTAGGCCGGGTACGGCTTGAGCAGTTGCGCGACGGTGATGGTCGGGTCGCCCAGCGACGACGAGCGCGGAATGGTCCCGAAGTAGGGGTTCGGCACTCGGGCCAGCAGGGAGGCACCGAGCGCCAGCTGCTCGGGCGTGAGCTGGTTGAGGTTCGAGTCGGGAATGCCGACGCGTGTGATGCGCGAGCCGACGTAGGCAGCCTCGGCAGAGAGGTGCGCGCCCAGTTCGCGCTGCACGGAGACGTTCCATTGCTGCACATATCCCGACCCGAGGTCCCGATTCACGGCGAATACGCCCTGACCAAGACCGGCATCGGGGGTCGCCTGCACCGGGACCACCCTGGGACCCGTGGCCAACGCGAAGGCCGGCGTGACGTTGTCGAGCGTGCGCTGGGTCACGGTCTGCAGAAACGGGAAGGCCGGCGTGGTGAACGGGGTCGTGATGCCCGCCTGCTCAATCCAGACCAGCCCATATCCGCCCCGCACGACAGTGTGGTCGGTCGCCCGGAGCGCCAGACCGAGGCGGGGGCCCAGGTTGCCCATGTGCAGGCGACGCGCTGCACGCGGGTGTCCGTCGCGCCCCAGATACTCGAGTTGCTGTGTGTCGAGATTGAACACGCCTACCTGGTCACTCGCCTCAACGGATGGGACGTTCAGCGTGTAGCGCACGCCGGCATTCACCGTGATGCGGGTGCTGAGCCGCCAGTCGTCCTGAACGAAGTACTCCTGCACCATCGCCCGATTCCGGATGCGCTCCTGCTGCAGGTCGATGGAGAAGGTCTGCACCTGTCCCAGCAGAAAGCTGGCGAACGGCGTCCCGGTGTTGGCCGTGCCCGGGAGGTCCGAGAACAGGTTGGTGAACTGGAACAGTCCGGTCGGCGACGGTGGCTGCACCACGTTCAGCCTGGACCAACGCAGGTCGAAGCCGGCCTTGAACGCGTGCGGCCCACGCACCCAGGCCAGCGTGTCCACCACCTGCGTGACCCCCGTGCCGAACTCGGTGGCGGTGTTGGCAGGCGAGCCGAGTTGCTGGTACCCGCCGATGAGGACTGTCGGCAGGTTGGACGGAAAGCGTGCGGCCGTCGGAATGCCCGGCAGGCCCAGGTCCACACCTGGTGTTGTCTGCACCCGAGCAGCATCCCGCCGCACCGACCGCCGCGTGTCTCCCACGCGCAGCTCGTGCAGCAGCCGGTCGGACAGCACGCGCTGATAGCTGGTCGCCAGCGCCCATGCGCGGGTGCGCTGCGGGCCCAGCGTGCCTGTGGTGACACCACTCCCGTCAGGCAACGGGGTCACCGGCAGAAAGGTCTCGGTAAAGAACGAGAGGCGGCCAAACACCGAGTCCCGGCCTGACGTGCTGCGCTGGTCGAGCCGCAGGTCGGCCTGGTCCTGGTCCACAGTTTCGGTGGCGGCCCGGCGGTAGTTGTTGGCGGTGCCACCCGCCGTCGGCAGCGGATAGCGCGCCAGCAGCGCGCGGGCGACCGGGTCGAGCCGGTCGAGCGGAATCGTGTTGCCCGCAAATGGCGTCCGCGTCACGACACCGCCATTCACGATCGTCGTCGCCGGGTCGTAGACCACCGGCACACGTCCGCCGATGGCCTCGGTGAAGATGCCCTGGCGCTGCAGCACAGTGGGCACCGTGGAGATCACGGTGCGCGCGATGGCCTGGCGCTGGCCCTGATAGTCCGCAAAGAAGAAGGTCCGGCTCCGGCGCAGGGGACCACCAACGACACCACCGAACTGATGGCGACGGAAGGTCGGCCTGGCGGCTCCTGGCGCGGCAAAGAGATTCCGCGCATTCAGCGCGTCGTGGCGCAGGAATTCGAAGGCGGTGCCCCGCACCTGATTGGTGCCAGAGCGGGTGGTGAGATTGACCACGCCGCCGTTGAAGCGGCCGAACTCGGCTGGCGGGCTGTTGCTCTCAATCTTGAATTCCTGAATGGCGTCGATCACCGGGAAGAACGCCACCTGCCCTGGCTCGGGCTGCAGGACAGAGATGCCGTCGAACAGGTATTCGTTCGTGCGGGGTCGACCGCCATTGATGCGGGGCAGACTGGACCCAGGCGGCAGCGCC
>JAKFYA010000459.1 GCA_021731095.1 Acidobacteriota bacterium
GGCCTCGCTCGATCCCGACGTGATGCTGCCGGCCGTGGCCCTGTTCATGGTGCTCATCGGATTGCTGGGCATCTATCTGGCGCGCGTGCCGGCCTACAACGCGGCCGACTTCCTGGCGTTGCAGAAATCGTCGTTCGCGCCCTTCCTGAAGGACCTCACCTTCCGCTGGCACGCGGGACAGGTGCTGCTGGATCTGGTGCTCATCAGCGCCAGCTACTACTTCGCCTACTGGCTGCGGTTTCCCAACGAACAGTTCGCCCACTTCCTGCCGTTCTTCGGCGCGTCGCTCCCCGCGGTACTCGGGCTGAAGCTGGCCTCGCTCTATGTCTCAGGCCTCTACCGCCGTTCGTGGCAGACCTTCGGTCTTCGCGACATCGGAGCGGTGCTGCGCGGCGTGGGGCTGGGCTCGCTGCTGTCCGTGCTGGTGGCGGCCTATGTCTACCGGCTGGAAGGCTTCTCGCGGGTGGTGTTCATCCTGGACGCGCTGCTGCTGACGGCGGCTGTGCTGGGGACGCGTGCGTTCTTTCCGGCCATGGATCTGGTGGCGTCAACGCGCAGCAAGCGCAGCCGCCGGGTGGTCATCTATGGGGCCGGTGGTTTCGGCCAGATGCTCGTCCGCGAGTTCCGCGCCAACACCGACTGGCGCATGAACCCGGTTGGCTATGTCGATGATGACCCGGCCAAGGCGCACCGCTGGATTGGCGGCGTGCCCGTACGCGGTACGCTCGACGCCATCGAGGAGGTGCTCGATGGGCTCAGGGTGGAGGAGCTGATCATCAGCACCCGCGCGGTCGAAGGCGAGGTGGAGCGCCGCATCCGAGCGGCGTGTGCCGTGCGGAAGATCAGGGTCCGTCGTCTCAGCATGGAGCTCCACTGAGCCACCTCCGCGTCGGCTTCGACGGCCAGGCACTGGGCTCGCCTGCCGCCGGGGTCCGCCGGTACGCGCGCGAGCTGCTGGGCGCACTGGTCGCCAGTGGTGCGCCGCTTGACCTGGTGGCGTTGGGGGGCGACCCTTCGCTGGTGCCTCGAGGGGTGTCCCACGTGCCCGCGCCCTGGCATCCACCGAGCAATGTCGGCTGGACGCAGGTCGGGTTGCCACTGGCCGCCGCCAGGGCCGGCGTCGACCTCATCCATGCTCCGGCCTACACGGCACCCCTGCTCATCAGGCGCCCCGTCGTGCTGACCATTCACGACGTCAGCTACGCGCGGCACCCCGAGTGGTACCCGTATCGCCGCGATGCCCTGAGACGGGCGTTCTATCGCTTCAGCGCGCACGCGGCGTCTGTCGTGATCACCGATTCGACGTTCTCGGCCATCGAAATCGAGGCCGCCTACGGTGTTCCCAGCCGGCGCATTGCCGTCGTGCCGCTCGGGGTCACCCCCGCCTTTGGCTCCGGGGGCGCCGACGAGGCGTCGGACGTGACGTGCGGCATTGACGGGCCGTTCGTGCTCCATGTCGGCGACCTGCACGCCCGGCGAAACCTTGGTGTGGCACTGGAGGCGGTGCTGGCCGTGCGGCGTGAGCCGGGCACCGGACACCTGACGCTCGTGGCGGCAGGAGTGGATCGCGGGACCGGAGACGAACTGGCCCGCATGGCGGCCGTTGCCGGAGCGCCGGATGCGTTTGTCCGGCTGGGCCGGGTGGACGAGCCCCGTCTCAGGGCGCTGTACCGCCAGGCGGTTGCGCTGGTCTACCCATCGCGCTACGAGGGGTTCGGCCTGCCAGTCCTCGAGGCCATGGCGAGTGGGACACCCGTGGTGGCCTCGCGCGCCGCGTCCATGCCGGAAGTGCTGGGGACCGCGGGCATACTGGTCGACCCGGATGACGTTGGGGGCTGGGCCGAGGCGCTGGCCTATCTCCTGCGCGAGGCCGAGGCCCGGGCCTACTTCGCAGAGGCCGGACGCACGCGCGCGGCCACCTTCTCGTGGGCCCGCACGGCCAGATTGACAGCCGAGATCTACCTTCGGGTGCCCCGTGGCTGAGGTGTCCATCATCATCGTGACCTGGAATGGCCGTGGTCACCTGGAGCGCTGCCTCGCAGCCGTGTCGCGCCAGGAGGGCGTCGAGGCCGAGACCATCCTGGTGGACAACGGATCGACGGATGGGACGGCAGCCTTCGTCCGCGACCGGTTTCCATGGGTTCGGGTGGTGGCTCTCGAGACGAATCTCGGCTTCGCCGGCGGGAACAACGCTGGCGCCCGCGTGGCGCAGGGGCGGTATCTGGCGTTTCTCAACAACGACACCGAGGCCGACCCGATGTGGCTGCGCACGCTCCTGGCCGGACTTGACGAACCGGCAGGGGTCGCGATGGTCACCTCGTGCCTGGTCTACATGGAGCGCCCGGATGTGCTCGACAGTGCCGGCGACTGCGTGACGCGGGCGGGCGGTGCCTACAAGCGCTTCCACGGTGCGCCGGCACGGCTGGCCGAGAAGTCGTGCGATGTCTTTGGGGCCTGCGGCGCCGCGTTCCTCATGCCGCGTGCGCTGTTTGCCGCGCTCGACGGCTTCGACGAAGACTTCTTCGCCTCGCACGAAGACGTCGATCTCTCCTACCGGGCGCGGCTGCTGGGCTACCGGTGCCGCTATGTGGCGGGTGCCAGGGTCCTGCATCGGGGCAGCGCAACGCTGGGCCGTGTCAGTGCGTGGTCGGTCTTCCAGGGGCAGCGGAATCTGGAGTGGGTCTACCTGAAGGACACGCCCGGATGGATTCTCTGGCGCACCCTTCCTTCGCATGTGCTCTACAACCTCGCGGCGGCTGCGCACTTCACGCGACTGGGTCTGCTCGGCACGTTCCTTCGGGCCAAGGCGGCGGCACTTCGTGGCGCCCCGCGCATGTGGCGGAAGCGCAAGGCCATCCAGGCTGCCCGAACGGTGGAACCGGCGGCCATCTGGCGGGTGCTCGAACGGGGATGGCTGCGCGTGAAACTGCGCGAGAAGCGGTTCGATACCTCAATCCGTGAGGCCGGCGCATGACCCCGGTGCTGGCGGCCGTGCTGGTGAACTACAACGCCGGTGATGAACTGCGGCGCGCGCTCCAGTCCATCGCCGACGAGATGGGCGACCAGCCGTGGGAAGGGGTGGTCGTGGACAACTGCTCCAGTGATGGCAGTGCCGAGACGATCCTCTCCATGGCTCCGGTAGTCCGGCTGATTCGCAATTCGCAGAACGTCGGCTTCGGGCGCGGCGTGAATCAGGGAGTGGCGGCGACCACCGCGCCGCTGGTACTGGTCATGAACCCGGACTGCCGCCTGGTGGCCGGCGCCATGGCGGCGCTCAGGGCCGACCTGCGCGCGCATGAGCACTGCGCCCTCGTGGCCCCGAAGATCCTCAATCCCGACGGGTCCGTCCAGGGGAGTGCGCGCGGCGACCCGGACATGTTCACGGGCATCTTCGGACGGACGGCGGCCATCGGTCGCCTGCTGCGTCGCCTGCCCATGGCGGCCCGCCATGTGCCGTCGGACGACATTCTGCGCTCAGGCACGGCCGGTGCCGAGGTGGACTGGGTGTCGGGGGCGTGCTTCGTCGCCAGACGTGAGGCGCTGGCGCAGGTGCGCGGCTTTGACGAGCGCTACTTCCTGTACTGGGAGGACGCCGACCTCTGCAAGCGCTTGCGGCTGGCGGGGTGGAGCATCCGGTACGTCACCGGCGCAGCGGCCATCCATCGGGTCGGGCACTCCAGCAAGACCGCCAAGGCTGCCTCGATCCGCGCGTTTCACGAGAGCGCCTATCTCTACTACATCACGCACGTCGCAACCGGACGCCTCAGTCCGAAGCGGCCGCTGGCACGTCTGCTGCTGGCCTGCAGGCAGGCGTGGCACCTCCGCAGCACCGACCCACGCCCCGGCCGCTGACGCGGCCCCTCTCAGCGTTCTCCCACATCCCCCGTTCAGGTCCCACGATGCCCGAGAGGCGGAGCCCTGCCCGGGCGGTGCCCTAAAGCCGGTCGCTCACCAGCGCCGCCACCCGTGCGCCGATGGCCAGGGAGGCCGTCAGGCCTGGAGACTCGATGCCGGCGACCTGCACCAGCTCCGGACGGTGCGGGTCGTGCCCGATGAGAAAGTCCGAGAAGGGTGTGCCGTCGCCGTGCAGTTTGGCTCGCAGGCCGCTGCCTCCGGGCCGGAGGTCCGCCAGGGTCAGGGCGGGCAGCAGCGAACGGGCCGGCTCCAGGAACGCCTCGAGCGGCAGCCGGTCACGTTCGTAGTCGTCTTTGTCCTCGACGAAGCGGACCGTCGGTCCCAGCGTGACCGAGCCCCCCATGGTTCTCGTCAGGTGCACGCCCAACCCGTGCCCGCTGGCGAAGGGGAGTGGATAGACCAGGCCGCGAACCAGAGACCGGCTGGCCGGTGCCAGTTCGGCATACTCGCCCCGGCAGGCATGAATCCGGAACGACTGCCCCCCGAGCAGGGCTGAGACCTCGTCGGCATAGAGACCAGCCGCATTGACGACCACGCTGGCCACGATCTGCTCGCGTGGGGTGTCCAACCGAAGGCCACCCGACACCGGGCCGGCTCCGACCAGCGGCGTGGCGGTCAGGATGGTCACGCCCCGGTCCCGGCACAGGGCCGCCAGGGTTGCCAC
>JAKFYA010000014.1 GCA_021731095.1 Acidobacteriota bacterium
TGTTTCCAGCTGCTGGCGTTGCACCAGCCTATGGCAGTTGACCTTCGCGCGATCGTCGCGGCCGTGAAGATCAACGCCGACCTCGAACGGGTCGGCGATTTGGCCGTCAACATCGCCGAAGCGGCAAAGCGCTATCTGTTGCACCCGCCCGTCAAGACCCTGACCGACATCCCGACCATGGGACGGATTGCTCAGGAGATGCTGCGCAACGCGCTCGACGCGTTCGTGCATCGTGACGTAGTACTGGCGCAACAGGTGCTGGACCAGGACGACGAGCTCGACAGCCTGAAGTCCCACATCTTCCGCGACCTTCTGGACCGCATGCTCAAGGATCAGGGGGTCGTTGAGCCGGCGATTGATCTCATCCTCATCTCCCGGCACCTCGAGCGCATCGGGGATCACGCCACGAACGTCGCCGAGGACGTCATCTTCATGGTGTCGGCACGGGACGTCAGACACCATCAGGCCTAGCCGCCACCCGTCCCGCCATACAATGCCGGTGTGAGTGGCGCCCAACCCTGCGTGCTGTGCCGGGTCCACCCGGTCGATCCCCGATGGAGACCGTTCTGCAGCGAACGGTGCCGGAATGAGGATCTGGCCAGGTGGGTCACCGGTGGCTACACCGTTCCCGGCGAACCGACCCTGGACGACAGCTTGCCCGGCGACGGGGACGACCAGTAGGCTTTACAGGTATTTCAGATTTGCGATTGTCGATTTACCAAAAGGCGCCTGATTTACAGGCCCTTTGCCCTTTTGTAGTTGACTCAACTGCCCAGATCACCAGACTCTGTCAATGGTTGTGAAGATGCCTGAGACCCTGACCGTTACCGACAATCGCACCGGGAAGCAGTACGAAGTGGCCATCAAGGATGGCGCCATCAAAGCCACCGATCTTCGCCAGATGAAGACCGGGGCCGATGACGCGGGCCTGATGACCTATGACCCGGCGTTCATGAACACCGCCTCCTGCAAGAGCCGGATCACGTACATCGACGGCGACAAGGGGATCCTCGAACACCGGGGCTACCCAATCGACCAGTTGGCCGATCAGTCGACCTTCCTTGAGACCGCGTATCTGCTGGTGCATGGAGAACTGCCAACAGCCGGGCAGCTCGGAGACTGGACGGGCGCCATTGGGCGACACCTGACCGTTCCGACCTTGCTCCCCAACCTGTTCGGCGGCTTCCAGCGGGATGCCCATCCGATGGGGATGTACCAGGCGGCCGTCGCAGCGCTGTCGACCTACTACCCCGACTCGAAGGACATCGCGACGGCCGCAACCAGACTGACGCAGGTCTACCGGTTGATCGCCCAGATGCCGACGCTGGCCGCCATGGCCTATCGCCACGGGCAGGGCCTGGCGCCGGTTTATCCGGATGCCTCGCTCAGCTTCACCGGGAACTTCCTCCACATGCTGTTCCAGAACGAGGACGGGTCCTATCGGCCCAACCCGGTGCTGGAGCGGGCGCTCGACGTGCTCTTCATCCTGCACGCCGACCACGAGCAGAACTGCTCGACCAGCGCGATGCGCGGCATTGGCAGCTCGCATGCCGATCCGTTCTCGTCCATGGCCGGCGCCGTTGGCGCCCTCTATGGTCCGCTCCATGGCGGTGCCAATGAGGCTGTGCTCCGGATGCTCCAGGAAATTGGCTCCGTCAACCGGATCCCGGAGTTCATCACCCACGTGAAGAACGGCGAAGGGCGCCTGATGGGCTTCGGGCACCGTGTCTACAAGTCCTATGACCCGAGGGCCAGGATCGTCAAGAAGACGGCCGACGAGGTGTTCGCGGTCACCGGCATGAATCCGCTGCTGGACATTGCCGTTGAGCTTGAGCGCATTGCGCTGCAGGACGACTACTTCGTGTCCCGGAAGCTCTATCCGAACGTCGACTTCTATTCCGGCCTGATCTACCAAGCGATGGGTTTCCCGACCGGGATGTTCCCGGTGCTGTTCGCCGTGGGGCGGACGGCCGGCTGGGCCTCGCAGTGGCTCGAGCTGATCGTGGACCCGGACCAGAAGATCTCCCGGCCACGTCAGTTGTATCTCGGGTCCGCCCGGCGCGACTTCGTGCCGATGACCTCGCGGTAACCTCGCGCTGTGTCACGCCTCCTGTCCCGCCTCACCCTGCTCATCGCGCTTCTCGCGTGTGCCGGGCCGGGTGTCGCGGGTCAGGGGTCCACAGCACTCCGCTTCGACAGTGCCCGCGCCTGGGAGCATCTGCGAACCCAGGTTGCCTTCGGGCCGAGGCCAGCCGGCTCTCCCGCCCTGGCCGAGTGCCGCCGCTATCTCCTCTCCCAGCTCCAGCTGCACGGCATCCAGGCCCGTGAACAGGCCTTCGAGGCGGACACGCCGCTTGGCCGGGTGAAGATGGTGAATGTCATCGCCACCATTCCAGGGGCGCGTCCGGCCAGGATTGCTCTCGGGAGCCACTACGACACCAAGCTCTTTCGCGAGTTCCGCTTCGTGGGCGCGAGCGACGGCGCCAGCAGCACGGCCGTCCTCCTGGAGCTGGCCCGCGCGCTGAAGGCACGCCGGAACCCGTTCACCTACGAGCTGATCTTCTTTGATGGCGAAGAGGCCGTCGTGGAGTGGCAGGGGACGGACAACACGTATGGCAGCCGTCACTATGTGCAGGCGGCCCGGAAGGCCGGCACACTGTCCAGCCTCAAAGCGTTCGTGCTCCTCGATATGGTCGGCGATCGGGACCTGACGCTGCGCCGCGAAACCAATTCCACGCGGTGGCTGACCGAGATCATCTGGGGAACCGCCGCCCGACTGGGACACGGCAAGGTGTTCCTGCAGGAGCCGTTCTCCGTCGGCGGGGACGACCACTTTCCGTTCCTTGAGGCCGGCGTTCCCGCCGTTGACCTCATCGACCTCGACTACCCTGCCTGGCACCGGCCCGACGACAATCTGGACAACGTGAGTGCCCGGAGTCTCCAGGTGACGGGCGATGTGGTGCTGGCCTCGCTCCCGGCGATCGAACAGCGGCTCCTCAGCGGGAAGTAGCGCCGCTCGTTCGGGAGACGCGGCCTCCGAGCCAGAGCGCGAGTGCACCACCCACCAGCAGCACCGCGGTGGCCGCCACAACACCGACCGCCACCGCGTGCTCGACGGCTGGCCCCATGACAGCGTCGACATCCGGATGCGGCACCTGCGCAGCCACGGCACCCCGATAGGCGTAGACGTACGCCCACTCCCCGTCGATGGTCAGCAGGTCCTGTACTGCGCAGTACGTCGCACACGCCAGCATTGCGGTGGCGACCAGGCATCGGCGCACGAGGCGGCGTGCCTCTACCACGGCCAGAGGTCCATCTGCCACATCGCGACCACGGCAGCCACCACCACCATCAGGCCGATCATGACGAGCCACGGCGACCGCTTCGGCGCGAGCGTCACCGGCTGCACCTTCCGCTCCTGAGTGGCCGTCCCGCACTTGTAGCAAATCAACGCCTTCTCGGCGATCTCAATCCCGCACTGCCTGCACACCATGCCCCGAAGTCCTCTCCGCGCTGCGGCACCGTCGCGCCCACTCCCACACCCGTCTCCAGGGACGCGTACAGTAGTCTAAGGCCTGACGCTGCGCCGTCAGAGACCCCCGGCATGATTCCGATTCGAGACATCATCCCGTCACGCACCACCCCGTTCGTGACCGTCAGCCTCATCGCCGTGAATCTGGCGGTCTTCGCCTATGAGTGGTCGCTTGGCCCAGACCTTCAGCCGTTTCTGCTGACCCATGGCCTGATTCCGGCCGAGTTCACCTGGCTCTCGGTCTTCACCTCGATGTTTCTGCACGGTGGCCTGTTCCATGTCGGCGGGAACATGCTCTACCTCTGGATCTTCGGTGACAACGTGGAGGACAGGGTTGGCCACGGCCGGTTCCTCCTGTTCTATCTGGCCTGCGGTATCGTGGCCGCGCTGGCTCAGACCTGGGTGACGCCGATGTCTCGCATCCCGATGGTGGGGGCCAGCGGCGCTGTCGCCGGCATGATGGGCGCCTACCTCGTACTCTACCCACGCTCGCGCATCGTGACGCTGATCCCGATCGTCATCATCTTCAAGGTGATCGAGGTCCCGGCCATGGCCTTCCTGGGCATCTGGTTCCTGATGCAGTTCATCAACGGCCTGGGCACCGCTGCGCTGTCGCCCGAGGGTCAGGCTGGTGGAGGCATCGCCTTCTGGGCCCATGTTGCCGGCTTCGCAGCCGGCGCGCTGGGTATCTTCCCGGCGCGACGCCCGGAACGTGCGCGGGTGGAGTGGTGGGATGAGCTCTCGCGGTAGGCGGCAGACGCCCGACTACTGACCTGGTTCGACCAGCTTCAGCAGCAGGTCCTGGGCACGCTCATACTGCGGAGCCAGCTCCAGGGCGGCGAGTGCCTGCTGCTTGGCCTCCACCCGCTGCCCCGCCAGGAGATAGGCCTCGGCCAGTCCGGTCAGCGTGCCCACCCGATCCACCGGCCCGGCGGCCAGTACGCCCCGGAGGGCACGAATGGCCAGCGGTGCATTCCCCGCCTTGAGTGCCAGCGCCCCGAGTCTGGCGCCAGCTTCGGCATCAAAGGGGTCAATGC
>JAKFYA010000357.1 GCA_021731095.1 Acidobacteriota bacterium
CCGGTCACGGCCCCGCCGACCTCCCTCCCCTTTCGAATAGCCTGCCCCCCACTCTTCTCGAAACCTCCGCGCAGTGACGCGCGAGGCGACCCGCCTGGGGCCATGAGCGTCCTTCGCGGGGCGCGTTGCGGTTATCTCACGGACGTGGTGCGCTGGGTTGTGATGCGATGATCAAGGCGGATTGCGGAGGCTGGGCAATCGCGCGGCAGAACCCCGGAGGCTGGGCGCTGACACATCGTCGATGACGATCTGACTGCGGTCCGGGGCGGCCGCCGCGCATGGCGCGCGGCGGCTGCGAAAGGGAAGATGCTCGGTGATCCTGGTTCAGTAGCCGCAGCCGTTGGGGCACACCCACTCGCCCTTGACCCATTTGGCTTCCTTGTCGAACGGCGTGTTGCTCTTGATCGTGCTGTTGATGCGGTGCTTCATCTTCCAGCCCTTCGGCGTCTTCACCCACAGGTCGTTGGTCGCACGATGGCTGAGGAGGACCGGCGGATTGGCGGCCTGATTGAACAGCAGGATGTACGCGGACACCCGGGCCGTGCCATCGCCGTTCGGACGGACAACGGGATTGGTGACCATGTGGCGCGACGACGACGTGCAGGGGGGGTTCTTCGTGCCCATCTTGAGGATCTGTTCACGTCCGCCGAGTGGCGTCTTCAGACGCTCCGGTCCCGCCTGCATCATGCCGTCGTCGGTGAAAGCGTTGGCGTAGTGCTCTCCCTTGCAATCCCCGGCAATGCCATCGACGCCCTGCACGTACTCCGCGTACCCCTGCAGGATGGCGACATAGTCATCGGCCGTGAACTTCTCGGCGGCTTCGCTCTTGTAGTTCCACCCGGCGCCTGCACCGACCGCCAGTGCGCATGCGACTGCTGCAATCCACTTTGAATGTGTCATGGTTTCTCCAGTGTTTGACGTGCCCATCCATCCTGCCCGTAACCCTACTTGCGCTTCTTGCCGAAACCCAGAAACGGGCCGATCAGATGCTTGGGATCGGCCCCCTTCTTCGGCCTGAACTTCTGTGCCCGACCGCCGTACACCTCAGCCGTGTAGAGGTTCCCTTCGCTGTCGACGTGAAAGCGGTGAATGCCCCAGAAGCGCCCCGGCTGGGTGCCGAAGGCTCCCCACTGGTACACGAGCTTCCCGTTCAGGTCGTACTTGACGAAGCGGCTGGTATCTCCGTCCGCCATCCAGAGGTGTTCGCCATCCGCATCTTCCGTGATGGCGATGTCGTCGGGAAACTGGATGTTCGGCCAGATCTCGATGAATTTCCCTGACGGATCGAACACCTGAATGCGACGGTTGGAGCGATCCGCAACGTAAATCCGCCCTCGGCTGTCGACCGTGATGCCGTGCACCGTCTGGAACTGTCCCGGGCCGGACCCCTTCGAACCGAACTCGCTGAGGTACTTGCCGTTCTTGTCGAAGCGCACGACGCGGCTGTTCCGATACCCGTCAGCCACCAGAAAGTCGCCGTTGGGCAGGAACGCCAGGTCGGTGGGACCACCGAAGTGGCGGTCATCCGTCCCCTGAACTTTGTGCTCGCCCAACGTCATCACCACCGTCTTCAGATCGTTGGTGAATTTCCAGACCTGATGCGCACACTCTCCGGAGCCACTTCGACCATCCAGCGCCCAGATGTGGTGCTCCGGGTCATACGGATTCATCTTGATGCTGTGCGGATGGACCCACAGATCCTTCCACTGATCCTGCGACCCAAGCAGAGCACCCGCGCGGTCGAACACGAGGAACTGATTTGTGTGGCGCGTGCCAGGATAGTCGACGGCCGAATAGGTCGGGATGCCGGCGCCCCACAGCCCCGAGTTCGGCGGACGCTTCGGCAGCGGGAGTGGAATCTCCCCAGTCTGCAGTACGAGCACGCGATCGGGCGAGACGGCCCACACACCGCCCGTGCGACCCCAGGTCCACTCCTTGGACAACGGCTGCGGCCAGTTCGGAACCACCTCATACGGGCCGTACTCGTCCTCGCCGCCCTTCTCGACCGCGGCTGCCGGCCGGCCGGTGTTCTGCGCGGTCAACGGCAAGCGTGCCAGTGCCAGGGCCGCAACGACACACAGCACGAGCCAGCTGACCGGAATCTTCGCGTGATGCCGCATAGACGTCCTCTTCACTGCGTGGCCTTCCACGTGACGAGTTGCCGCTATTGCGGGGCGCCGGTGCCAGAGGACCCGGCAAACAGTCGCCGGCCATCCGGCAGCGTCACCGAGTTGGCATTCGCGGTCGGGCTGTTGTCCTTCGCGCGCCATCCCGTGAGGGTCACTTCCGTCCCGACGGGCAGATCTTTCGGCCGCCATCCACGCCGATACAGTGCCTGCGGCAAGCCGAACTCACACGCCCAGTTCGTCACCTTTCCGTCCGCATCCTTCACGTCGATATACAACCAGGCATGCGGATTGATCCACTTCATCGTCGTCACCGTGCCCTTCAGGGTCACCGGCTTGTTGATGTCGAACTCGGCAGCGAAGGAGTGGTGGGCCGATGGCGCCGTACGTCCCGGCCCAAGAAGGGCCACCATGAGCAGTGTCGGCAGAATAGCGCGTCGAATCGTCATAATCGTGAGCTCCTGAATCCTGCAAGGGCCGGCAGGAGGTTAGCGGTGTCCAGACAAAACCGCAATCACCCCTTGGGGTGATGCGTGGGGCTGGCCTGCGTAGGTACTCTCCGCCCGCGCCATGCTCTTCCATCTCTTTGAGGCCGTCCAGGACCTGCCGGTCAGTATCGCCATCCGCGAATCTCTCTGGTTTTACCCCATTATCGAGACCACTCACGTCCTCGCCCTGTGCCTGTTCCTTGGCCTCGTCGCCATGATGGACCTCCGCCTGGTCAGCGCGACAATGCGCACGGCGCCTGTCACAGAAGTCCAGCAGCGCCTGTTTCCATGGCAGATGGTGGGCCTCGCGCTCATGACGGTCAGCGGCCTCCTCCTTCTGCTGTCAGAGCCGCTGCGGTTCTACGACAATCCGTTCTTTCGCGCGAAAGTCATACTGCTCGTCCTCGCCATCGCCAATGCCGGGGTGTTTCATACGGGTGTCTACACGCGCGTGGCGCAGTGGGACACGCAGCCAGTGCCACCTGTGGCGGCTCGCGTAGCTGGCGGGCTTTCGATTCTGCTCTGGGTTGGCGTGGTGACGGCAGGCCGGATGATTGCCTACAACTGGTTCAAGTGAGACCCGATGCTGCTGTCATTCTTCAAGTTCTGTGAAGCCACGACGATCGGCACCGGCATCCGTGAATCGATCTGGCTCTTTCCCGTGATCGAAACCGTGCATCTGCTGGCGCTGGCCTTGATCGGCGGTGCCGTCATCATCGTGGATCTCCGACTGTTGGGGCGGGGGCTCCGTCGTCTGTCGCTGGCAGAGGTGTCCGCGCAGGCACACCCCTGGTTCGTGGGAAGCCTGACCGTGATCGTCATCAGCGGTGTCCTGCTCTTCCTGTCGGAAGCCATGAAGTGCTACGAGAATCCGGCGTTCTGGGCCAAGATGGCGTTCCTGCTGGGCGCTGTGACCTTCGCACTGACACTGCGGCACCCACGCGCCCTGGCCGCCCTGGGACCGGACACTGCGTTGCGACAGCGCGTCCTCGCCGTCGTGTCACTGACCCTCTGGTCTGGCGTTGGCCTTGGGGGACGTTTCATCGGCTTCTACTGATGGCTGAGTGGCCCCGAACCATGCGTAACGACGACGGCAGACACGATTCGCCACAAGGGTACGCCACCCGATCGACGCGACGTGCCTGGATGGGCGCCGTCGCGTCGCTGGCATTGGGAGCGCGCCTGCACGCGCGCGGGCAGGCGCAGCCCCCACTCCCGTGGTCGCCCTTCATCGATCACGTGCAGATCAATTCCGACGACGTGCGTCGCTCAGCCGAGTTCTACCAGCGTGTGCTTGGCCTCCAGCTCTTGCGCACCGGGCCCGCCAGTGACCCCACCTGCTGTCCCGATGAATCCGCCTTCATCGGCGTAGGCACCCGCCTGATCCTGGCGATTCGCAAACGCCAGGGACGCTCGCTTGATCACTACGCCCTGCAGCTGACTGGCTACGACACACGGACATTCGCCACGCAGGTGACGGAGCGCGGTGGACAGCTCGCAACCCACGACCTGGCAGGCATGTACGTCCGCGACCCCGACGGCATTCTCGTGCAGGTGATGAACCCGCCAGCCCCGGCCGCCGCGGTCACACCCGACGACACACGGCCAGTCGCCACCTCGACCATGCGTTTCGACTGGCAGCCGCTGATTGACCACGTGCAGGTGAGTTCGCAGGACGTGCGACGGGCCACGGCGTACTACCGGGACGTGCTGGGACTCACGCTGCTGCGCGTCGGTCCACCGAACAATCGTGACTGCTGCCCTGACGAGTCGGCGTTCTTTGGCGTCGGCACGCGACTGGTCCTGGCAATCCGGAAACAGTCTCCGGGGCGAACACTGGACCACTATGCGCTGCTCATGAAGAACTTCAATCGGGACGCCGTCACGAAGGAATTGGCGGCTCGCGGGGCGGTCGCGAAGCAGTCGCCGGAGACCGGTTTCTACGTGGA
>JAKFYA010000281.1 GCA_021731095.1 Acidobacteriota bacterium
GGCGGCCCTGCGACTCCGACGCCTTCGCCACCTCGTCATACGGGACGAACTTCGCCCAGCCCTTGTCCGCCGCCACCTTCGTCAGCGCCGCCGTCAGGGTCGTCTTGCCGTGGTCGATGTGCCCGATTGTCCCGACGTTGACGTGGGGCTTTGAACGATCAAACTTTTCTTTCGCCATGGGTGCTTTTCTCGCCTGCTCGTTAAGGACTTACGTAAGAAGACTGGAGCCGATGACCAGGATCGAACTGGTGACCTCGTCCTTACCAAGGACGTGCTCTGCCAACTGAGCTACATCGGCTTGCTCGGTTCTGGAGCGGGAGACGGGGATCGAACCCGCGACCAACAGCTTGGAAGGCTGTGACTCTACCACTGAGTTACTCCCGCGAACTGAGGCCGTGAGGCCTCCCATATCCCTTGCGACTTCCCGACCGTCACACCTGCTGACGGGCCTATATGGTGGGGAGGGGAGGGTTCGAACCTCCGTAGGCACAAGGCCGGCAGATTTACAGTCTGCTGCGATTGACCGCTCCGCCACCTCCCCGAACTTCTCTTGTCTCCGAGGCCCGCGCTGACCCCAAAACACGAGTCTAACTCATTGAATGCAAATACCTTCGGCTCGTTCCTCGAAGACGCCCGACCGCGGCGGTCGGTGGAGCTGGCGGAGGGATTTGAACCCCCGACCAGCTGATTACAAATCAGCTGCTCTACCGGACTGAGCTACGCCAGCCAGACAAAGAGTTGATTGTAGCAGTTCCTATGCCACTGCGGTCAAGCCCCCCTTTGGGGGGAGCGCTGCCGTACAGCCTCATACAGCATGATTCCGGCAGCCACCGAGACGTTCAGGCTTGAGACATGCCCGTACATGGGAAGCGAGACCAGCAGATCACACCGGTCTCGCACCAGCCGCCGCAGCCCGGCGCCCTCTGCGCCAAGCACCAGCGCGGTCGGCAGCGATAGGTCGACGTCTCCGTAGGAGGCCGGCGCCTCTCCGGCCAGCCCGACTGTCCAGACGCCCAGCGCCTTCAGTTCTTCAAGGGCCCGCGCGATGTTGACCACTTCGGCGATGCGCACGTGCGAAACGGCGCCCGCAGACGCCTTGGCCGCCGCGCCCCCCAGTGCGGCCGAACGCCGGTCCTGGATGATGACGCCGTCCGCCCCGGCCGCATCGGCCGTCCGCAGGATGGCACCGAGGTTGTGCGGGTCTTCGATGCCGTCGAGCACAACGATGAGTGGCACACCAGCCGCGTCACGCACGAGCTCGTCGAGCGAGTACTCGCGCACTTCCTCCACGTCGGCCACGACGCCCTGATGCACGCCGCCACGCGCCTGGCGCTCGATGAGGTCCGGCTGCACGCGCTGCACGCGCACACCCTTGGCACGTGCCAGGTCGAGCAGCTCGCGCAGCCGCCCCCCATCGCGGTCCGCCACGCGCACTTCGCGCACCCGTCCCGCGCGCAGGGCCTCGACCACCGGATTGATGCCGTAGATGATCACCGCGTCCCCTGGGTGCCTGCCGCGAGAACCCGGACAAACGCCTCGGCACGGGCCCTGGCGCCAGCGATCCGCGGCAGGCGCGCGGCGCCACGCTCGATGGCCGGCACGGCCAGGTCCAGCTCCATGCCCTCGGCCTCGCCGGTCAGGACGAGGCGGATGGGATGAAAGAGCGCCTTGCCCTTCTGCCCGGTGCGCTCACGCACCCGGGTCGCCACGGCGCGGAACGCCTCTTTGTCCAGCATCGGCGCACCCGACGCCAGCTCGGCGGCCAGTGCGTCCACGACCGGCTGCGCCGCAAGGGCCTCGGCACGAATGGCCGCATTCTCGAGCGTGCGCTCGGCGGAATAGTCGAACAGGAAGGCCAGACGGCCGGGCAACTGCTCGAGCCGATCAAGCGACGCCGCGGTGACTGGCACGAGCTCGGCCAGGAACGCGATGTCTTCGCCGGTCACCTGATCGATCCAGCCCGCCTGTCGAAGAAAGCGGACCCCAAGGCCAGTGAGCCGCGCGGGTGCGGCCTGCTTCAGGTAGTGACGGTTCACCCAGGCGAGCTTCTCCTCGTCGAACACGCCAGCGCTGTGGCCCACGGTGTCGAGACGAAAGCGGCGCGCCAGCTCGTCCAGCGGCAACAACTCCTGCCCTTCGCCCGGAGACCAGCCGATGAGCGCCAGATAATTCACCAGCGCTTCCGGGAGATAGCCGCGCGCGCGGAACTCGGCCACCGAGGTCGCGCCATGGCGCTTCGAGAGCGGGCTGTGATCGGGTCCCATCACCAGCGAGACATGCGCAAAGGCGGGCGGCGTCCAGCCAAAGGCCTCGTACAGCAGAAGCTGCCTGGGCGTATTGGAGATGTGGTCCTCACCGCGCACCACGTGCGTGATGTCCATGAGCGCGTCATCGATCACGACGGCGAAGTTGTACGCCGGAATGCCGTCGCTGCGCACGAGCACGGGATCGCCAATGACGGCCGTGTTGAACGTGACGGTTCCTCGCACCACGTCATCGAAGGCGACGTCCCGGGCCTCGGGCACCCGCAGCCGGATCACGGCCGTCTCGCCGGCGTCCCGACGTCGGCGGGCATCCTCGAGCGTGATGTGGCGGCAGGTGCCGCGATACATCGGCGGCTGGCCTGCGGCCAGCGCCGCCTTGCGCTCGGCCTCCAGCGTCTCGGCCGAGCAGAAGCAGAAGTAGGCGTGGCCCGCCTCGAGCAGTTCGTCGGCCTTGTCGCGGTAGAGGTCCAGGCGCTCGGTCTGCCGGTACGGACCACACGCACCTCCCACCTCGACGCCCTCGGACCAGTCCAGCCCCATCCAGCGCAGGTCGTCGAGGATGGCGTGCTCCGAGGCCGCCGTGGACCGTTCGCGGTCGGTGTCTTCGATGCGCAGGATGAACGTTCCGCCGCTTCCCTTGGCCAGCAACCAGTTGAAGATGGCGGTGCGCGCGTTGCCGACGTGCAACTGCCCGGTGGGACTCGGCGCAAAGCGCAGCCGCATCGGTCTGGCGGCTGATGGCGTGGTCGTCATGCGGTGGCCTGTGCTCCTGCGCGATGGACGGCAGCCAGCAGCGCCACGGCATGCACCGCAATGGCCTCGCCGGCGCCTGTCGCATCCACGCCTTCGTTCGTCTTGCCCTTCAGTGTCACGATCGCCGCGTCAACGCCCAGCGCCGCCGACACGGCCTGCCGCATCGCATCCACGTAGGGCGCGAGCTTCGGGCGCTGGGCGATGACGGTGACATCCACATTGACCACCTGCCAGCCTGCCGCCGCCACACGCGCCGCCGCCTCGCGCAGCAGCACCAGGCTATCCGCGCCGGCAAAGGCCGGGTCTGTATCGGGAAAGAGCCGGCCGATATCGCCAAGCCCGGTGGGCCCCAGGATGGCATCGGTCACCGCATGGCACACCACATCGGCATCCGAGTGCCCGAGCAGCCCCAGGTCGTAGGGGATGGTCACCCCACCGAGGATGAGCGGGCGTCCCCGGACCAGCCGATGCAGGTCGTATCCCGTGCCCACGCGGAGGGCCGGCACGCCCCCCCCAAACATGGCTTCGGCCATTGTCAAATCCTCGGGGGTCGTAATTTTGAGGTTGCGCGGATCGCCTGGCACCAGCCGGACCGGCCGGCCCGTGCGCTCGACGAGCATGGCTTCATCGGTGGCGTCTGCGTCACCCGCCTCGGCCAGCACGGCGCGCAGCACATCCGCCCGGAACGCCTGAGGCGTCTGGGCCAGATGAATCGTGTCCCGCGGCAACGTGGCCGCGACACAGCCGTCAGGCCCCGCCTGCTTGATGGTGTCCCTCGACGGCAGCGCCACGATGGCCGCGCCAGCCGCAACCGCCGCATCGATGGCCTGCGCAATGAGGGTCTCGGTCACGAACGGCCTGGCGGCGTCGTGCACGACGACCACGTCCGCGTCTGGCGAGGCGGCGAAGGCCAGCGCCACGGAGTCCTGACGCCGCACCCCTCCTGCGACGAGCCTGACGTCTGGCAGGCCCACCAGATACGCGGGCGGATCGGCCAGCACCTCCGCAGGGAGGGCCACCACGACATCGGTGACACGGGGCGAGCGCCGGAATGCCTCCACGCTGCGCTGCAGCATGGGCAGGCCGCCGAGGAGCAGCAACTGCTTGGGACGGTCGCCGCCGTAGCGGGAGCCGCGCCCACCGGCAGCAATGATGGCGGTCACATGCACGAGATCCGTCATTCTATCAGCCTGCGCGTGGCGTGCCGGCCGCGCGCTGGCAGCTCCCTGTCCGCGCGGGACGCAAACGCGGCGATAATCGGCAGGCGCCCCACGATGAAGGTCCTGTTCTCCGCGTTCCATTTCGCCTACTACCGCAACTACGAGTCCGTGCTCTGCGCGCTCGCGGAGCGCGGGCACCGTGTACACGTCACAGCCGACATCACCGAGCACACAGGTGGCCAGGCCATTGTCGAACGCGTGGCGGCGGCCTATCCGGACCATGTCACCTGGGGCTTTGCTCCCCCGCT
>JAKFYA010000128.1 GCA_021731095.1 Acidobacteriota bacterium
CACGTGCAGGGCAGCCTCCCCCCTCCCGAATTCCCTAGACGTGGTTGCGCAGCATGAGCTCGCGCGGGTGCGGCTCCAGGTACACCTGTCCAGCCAGGTAGTGGACGTTGTAGAGGCGCACGAAGTGCCGGACCAGTGTGACCGGCACAATCAGCGGCAGCAGGCCAAGCCGGTAGTCCGTGATGGTCTGCAGCAGCTCGGCCCGCGAGGCGGCATCAAGCTGTTCGGTGAAGTACCCCACCATGTGCTGCAGCACGTTCGCATGACGCCGGGGCGTGGCCATCACCTTCAGCGCGGCCATGAACTCTGACATGTAGCGTTCGCGCAGAACGTCCCGGTCCATGCCCTTGGCCTGCGCCACCAGACGGCCCATCTGCTGGTACGCCTGGGGCGAGTGGGCCATCAGCACCAGCTTCTGGCGGGTGTGAAAGGCCACCAGGTCGCCGATGGTCCAGCGCGGCGCAAACAGGTCGCGCACGCGTCGATAGGCGAACACCCGCTCGATGAAGTTCTCGCGGAGGCGCGGGTCCGTGAGTCGCCCTTCCTCTTCGACAGGCAGGTGTGGATAGGCGTCCATCAGCGCGCCGGTGAACATGCCGCGACCATGCCGGCCCGCCGGTCCGGTGCTGCCAGGTGGCCCATAGACCTTCACGCGCACCATGCCGCAGCTCGGCGAGTCCTTCTTGACGACAAAGCCGCACAGGTCCTCGGCGCCCAGCGCCCTGACCCGGCGCGCGGTCCAAGTGGTCATCATCGTCGTGTGGTCCACGCCGGACCGCACCGTCAGGAGCCGCAGGCGGCCATCGTCCTCGACGAGCCGGATCGACTCGCGCGGGATGCCCATGCCCGATTCCACCTCCGGACACACCTTCACCCAGTCGACATATGGCCCGAAGGTATCAATGAGGAACGGGTCGCGCTTGTGCCCCCCGTCGAAGCGCACCTCATCTCCGAGCAGACAGGCCGAGATGCCGACGCGAATGCCAGACAGGAATGCCGTCATGCCGTCTCCGCGGGCGTCTCGGCCCGCCGATAGCGCCGCAGCACCGGCACCCACCACGCGACGGACGCCGTCGCCAGCAGGGTTCCGACACCACCCGTGATGACAGCGAACGGCGCACCCTTCCACGCCGCCGCCAGACCGGCCTCCAGCTCGCCGAGCTGCGGCCCACCCATGAAGAACACCATGTTCACCGACGTCATGCGGCCCCGCAGCCGGTCCGGCGTGACCAGCTGCCGGATCACGCTGCGCAGCACGGTGCCGACGGTGTCGGCTGCGCCCGAGACGGCCAGCGCGAGAAAAGTCATCCAGAAGACCGTCGACAGACCGAAGGCGACCGTGGCCAGACCGTACAACCCGACGCTGCCCAGCAGGACCAGTCCGCGTCGTTCGATTCTGTCGATGACCCGCGCCATGACCACGGCTGAGACCACGGCCCCCAGCGCAGGAGCAGCATAGAGCCAGCCGTACCCACGCGCTCCAACCAGCAGGATGTCCTGCGCGAAGATGGGCAGCAGGGCCGTGGCTGACGCAAAGAAGGTGGCGACGAAGTCGAGGACCATCGTCCACGCGATGACCGGCTCGGTGAAGACAAACCTGAGCCCTTCGGCCGCCGCCCGGAACGACACCTCCCCCCGCTCGGCAGGCGGCGTGGCCGGCACGTCGCGCATGCGGACCAGCGCCAGGAGCACCATCAGGAACGACGCCGCATTGAACAGGTAGACCCACCCGACGCCCAGCGTGGCAATCAGCACGCCACCTGCCGAGGGACCGACCACCGCCGCGATCTGGAACATGATCTGGTTCAGGCCCAGCGCGTTGGGCAGGTCGACGCGTGGCACGAGCGTGGGCACCAACGCCTGCCGGGCTGGACCGTCAAAGGCACTGGCGGCGGCCCCGAGTGCGGCCAGGAGGTAGACCGGCCAGAGCTGCTGCAACCCGGTGAACGTCAGCCACGCCAGCACGCCTGCGACCAGCGCCGCGGCTACCTGGGTCACCATCAGCAGGCGCCGGCGGTCCAGCGCGTCTGCCGCCACACCGCTGAGCAGGGAAAACAGCACCACCGGCCCTACGCGCACCAGGCCCACCAGGCCCAGCGCCATCCCTCGTCCCTCGGCGGGCACCAGCAGTGACACATGCCACAGCATGGCCGCCTGCTGCATCATCGACCCGGAGAAGGACACCAGCTGGCCCAGCCACAACAGGCGGAAGTTCCGGTGGCGTAGCGCGGCAAACGCCGGGCTCAGCACCTCAGGGCCTGGTGAAGATGAGGACGTGCTGCCACGGCAGGTCCTCGTTCACCGTCGACAGCACGAAGCCCTCGGCCTCAACTTCCCGCTTCGCCCCCTGCACCGACATCTTGTGCAATGGGTTGATCGGCACCCTGGGGTCTTCCTCCCGGTACTCGAGCAGGACCAGCCGTCCACCGGGCCTGATGGACGCGTGGAGGCGCTTCAGCATCGCCTGCGGTTCGAGGAACTCGTGGTACACGTCCACGAGCAGCGCCAGGTCGATGGCGCCTGCTGGCAGCTTCGGATCGTTGCCGGCCCCAAGGACCAGCGACACGTTGGCAAGCCCCGTCGGCTTCAACTTCCGACCGAGGATGTCGAGCATTTCCTGCTGAATGTCACTGGCATAGACCCGCCCGGACGGACCGACCAGCCGCGCCATTTTCAGCGTGAAGTAGCCAGACCCGGCACCAACATCCGCCACGGTGGAACCAGGGGTGATGCCGATGATTTTCAGCGCCTTGTCGGGCGCCTCTTCGCGTTCCCGCTCCGTCCGGTCGAGCCACGAGGCTCCTTCGAAACTCATCGGACCGGCGTATTGGCGCCCGGTCAGGGGATGTCGGCCAGCCTGAGCCGAGACGACGACGGCGGCCAGGGACAGGGCCAGGCCACTTGCCACGAGAAGGCGACGGAGATGTCTGCGCATGCGACCAGTATCCCCGAACTCGGAAATTCGTCGTATCCTGAGGCCGGCTCCTGTCCAGACAGGAGCCTCATCCTGTCTGGCCAGATGGTCGGCAGGGCATCGCCCACTTCGAGGAGTCTTCATGGTGTCACGTGCCTGGCTAACGTCGGCCATTCTCGCCATCTCCGTGCTTGCCGGCTGTTCCAAGGAACCGTCGGTGTCCAAGGCGGAGCATCTCACTCGTGGCAAGGCCTTCGCCGAGCAGAAGAAGTATCCCGAAGCCATTGTCGAGTTTCGCGGCGCCGTGGCGGCTGATGCCAAGGATGGCGAGGCCCGGTACCAGTTGGCCAACACCTACCTGCTCAACAACGAACTGGCGAAGGCCGTCCCGGAGTTCATCCGCGCGAGCGACCTGAGCCCGGACAACATGGACGCCCACCTGAAGGCCGCCCAGTTCCTGTTGCTCGGGGGCCGTTTCGAGGACGCCAAGACACGTGCCGAGATGGTGCTGGCGAAGAAACCGACCGACGTCAACGCCCACCTGATGAAGGGGCTGGCCCTGGCCGGCCTCAAGGACTACAACGCCGCCATCGAGCAGGCCAATGATGCGCTGGCCATCGACGAGAAGGATGTGACCGCGCGGGTGTTGCTGAGCCGGTTGCAGTCGCAGCAGGGAAAGACCTCCGAGGCCGAGGCCAGTCTGCAGCGCGCTGTGGAACTGGCGCCCGACTCGCCGGAAGCCCTGCTGGCACTGGCCAACTTCTTCATGGCCAGCAATCGCGCGGCCGAGGCCGAAGCCCCACTGAAGCGTGCAACCGAGGTCAATCCCAAAGCGGCGGGACCCTACCAGTCACTGGCGACCTACTACATCGCCACCAGGCGGGTTGCCGACGCCGAGGCCCCGCTGAAGAAGTTGACGGAGATCACCCCGGATGCGCCCGGACCACGTCTGGCCCTCGCGGATTACTACATGCGGAACAGCAGGCTGCCCGAGGCCGTGACCCTGTTCACGACCCTGGCCGCCGACAAAGCGGCCGCGCCGACCGCCAATACCCAGCTGGCACTCATTGCCTTCGCCAACCGGGACATGAAGGAAGCCTATGCCCGCGTCGATGGCGTGCTGGCCACGGACGGCAAGTTCGCGCCTGCGCTGATTGCCAAGGGGCGCTTCCTGCAGAGTGAGGCCAAGCTGAATGACGCGGTGACGACGGCAAAGGCGGCGGTGGCCGCCGACCCGAAGTCTGCGGCCGCCGAGCAACTGCTCGGCGATGTGCACAGCCAGCGCAATGAAGGCGACGAAGCCATCGCGGCCTACGGTGAAGCGCTGCGCCTGGCCCCTGGCGCTGCGCTGCCCACCCTGCGCCTGGCCCAGCTCCATCTGCAGCGCGGCGAGCTGAAACAGGCCCTGCCACTGGCTCAGGACGCCGCCCGCCTGGCGCCGGACAATCCTGTGGCGCGTCAGGTTCTTTCCCGGGCGCTCTCGATGACTGGCAACCCCGACCGAGCGGCCGAGGGGCTGTCCAGCCTGCTGAAGGACTATCCCGACAACGCTGGTCTGCATTACGA